>CAYJDN010000312.1:0-2587 GCA_964368925.1 uncultured Desulfovibrionaceae bacterium
GGGTTTCCAAAGGGGTTGCAACTCCTTTGGCCGTCGGAGACAAAAAAAAGAAAAAAAGAAAAAAAGAAAAAAATATATTGATAAACAAAGTCAATTTGTAAGTTTTTAATATTTACACTTATATGACTGCTAACGAATTGAGCTTAAAATTTGTTACTTGCCAAAGAGGCGAAATTTGCTTAAGCTTTATTTATTAATTTCTGACACATTAGGTGGGTATAGTATGCAAACAAATAGTTCTTGGGGTGGTCGCTTTAGTGAGAGGGTCTCGAATTTAGTTGAATTATATTCTGAATCTGTGAGCTATGATAAGAAGCTGTATAAAATGGATATAATGGGATCTAAGGCTCATGCGAAGATGCTTGCGTCTTGTGGTATTATTGCTGATGACGAGGCAAAAATCCTTTGTGATGGTTTAGATGCTGTATTGCTAGAAATTGAGAATGGCACATTCGAGTGGCAGATGGCTTTAGAAGATGTGCACATGAATATTGAAACAAGGCTCACACAAATTGTGGGTGAAGTTGGCAAGAAATTGCATACGGCACGTAGCCGAAATGATCAAGTAGGGCTTGATTTTAGGCTCTATGTTTCTGAGAGCATGCGTGAGTGGTCGAAACTTTTAGAGGAATTGATTGGGGTGTATGTTGAGCAAGCGCAAAAACATATAGATACTTTACTGCCTGGTTGTACGCATTTTCAACCTGCTCAACCTGTGAGTTTGGCGCATCATTTGCTTGCCTATGCTTTTATGTTTAAGAGAGATTTTGAGCGCTTAGAACAAGCAGAAAAAAGGGCAAGAATTTCACCACTAGGAGCGGCGGCTTTAGCGGGCACTACTTATGCTATTGACCCTAAAATGGTAGCACAAGAGCTTGATATGTATAATGTTTTCTCAAATAGTATGGACGCTGTTGCTGATCGAGATTATGCCTTAGAGGGCTTATTTTGTGCTTCAACTATGGCTATGCACTTGTCACGTTTTTGTGAAGAATTGATTATTTGGTCGAATCCTCAATTTGCTTTTGTCCGTTTGAGTGATAAACATACGACTGGCTCATCGATTATGCCGCAGAAGAAGAATCCTGATGTTGCGGAATTGATGCGAGGCAAGACAGGACGTGTTTATGGTAATCTTTTCAATCTTTTCACGCAGTTGAAAGGTATTCCATTAACATATAATAGAGATTTGCAAGAAGACAAAGAGGCATATTTTGACACGGACACGACTATTTCTATGTCGCTTGCGGTGATGAAAGAAATGCTAGAAAGTGCTACATTTAATAAAGAGAATATGGAAATTGCGCTTGCTAAAGGTTTCTTGAATGCGACTGAATATGCTGATTATTTAGTAACTCTCGGCATTCCTTTTAGGGAAGCGCATCATGTTACGGGTAAAACTGTGGCTTATGCTGAACAAAATGCGAAAAAGTTAGAAGAATTGACATTAGAAGAATTTAACGCAGAGATTCCAGAAAATTATAAAAATCAAAATGTTGTGATTGATAATGAAGTTTATGTTGTGCTTGACTACAAAACAGCGGTTATGCGTAGAAATCAACATGGAGGCACAGGTTTTGATTCTATTAAAGTACAATTATCTGAATTAACAGAGTTTTTAGATAAAATTAAAAAAGCATAGGTTTTTGATGCAAAAGAAGAAAATATATATAGCTTCAAGTTTTCGACATATACACGCTGTGCAATTATTAGAGCGTCAACTTATTGCCATGGGCTATGAAATTATGGACTGGACTAGAAAAGCGAGTGTTCCTGAGGGCTTGAGTCCTGCTAAGCGCCGTGAATGGATGGACACTGATAATAATGGTGGAACAGTTTTCGCATTTTGCCATGAATCGTGTACTAGTGCAGATTTGGTCATATATCTAGGTCAATCTGGCCAAGATGCGGGTGTTGAGATTGGCATGGCAAAAGCGAGTAATATTCCCGTGCTTGGCATTCGTGGCCCTTTAGAATATGCTGGGCTTATGCTTTATGGATCTTGCACAACTTGGGTTGATAGTATTGGCCATGCTCTTCTTATTCTTGAGAAATTTGTAAATTGCAATGATGAAGATAGGCATGAAAAACTTATCAATTTGAAGAAAGAAACGAAAAAAGAAGCGAAGAAACTGGAAGTTTAATTTTATTATAGCTTGTTTTTCGTAGATTTTGAATTAGAGCAGTTTTCATACAGTTTAGTCATTTGTTCTATATAGACTTTATAGATAATTATAATAACTATAAAGTCTATTTTTATTTAATTTTTATAAATATGCTTTAGGACATATTTTCCTAGGCTAAGAAAAACTTTCCTCATTGATTGTCAAAAAACCGACTCTAATTTTAATAATATCAATAAAATTAGGTAGTTGATATTTTATCTTTATAAAGATAAAAATGGCATAAATCTTGCTTAGATAAATCAAAGAAGGAGTTATTTATGAAAGATTATGAAATTTCCCGAGAAGCTATGATGCTCAATCCAATTGAATCTAATTTATCTTTATTTTTTCCTCATAGTGAAATTGATTATACTATACAACACACCGAAGCGACAATTCGTGAAGGTTTAACTAATACTTTA
>CAYJDN010000313.1:0-2568 GCA_964368925.1 uncultured Desulfovibrionaceae bacterium
GTTTCCAAAGGGGCCACCGCTCCTTTGGCCGTCGGAGACAAAAAAATAAAAAAACAAAAAAAGCAACAAAATAAAATAGTTGTACAATTACACAAAAACTATATATTATTCTTTTCTATTTGCTCATAAGTCTTCTTAACCAGTTCTAATTGCATATCTCTTGTGAAATCTGCATTATCTAATTTTTCATAGAGGGCTGCTCTGAGGAGATTCTTGTAAATTTCGCCTGCTGGAATACCCATAGCTTTTAGATCTTTTCCTGTAATGTCGCAAGTTTCGTGTCGCCATTTGTAGATATATTGTGATAGGCTTTTCTTTAGATCTTCTTCGCTTGCTCTTGCCATGAGGTAGAGCACGGATTCAGTTGAAGCATTATGTAATAATTCGTACAATTCACTTACTTTTTTACTTTTTTCATACCAATATTTGAGTTCAGGATGCAATGCTATAACTTCTGCTCTTAATTCGATGAAAAAAGATTTTCTTTTACCTGTGATTTGTAATCTATCGATAACACTGACTAATTCTCCAATCTGCGCCATACGTATAAGCCCAAGGAGGACAAGGAGGAGTCCATCGACTGATTTTTCTAAATAAAGGCGGCGATACCATTCATAACTATTGAGAATTTCTGAAATAAGCCCTTCCTTATTTTTTTCCATCTTTAGTAAAGGATGAATGGCGTGCAGGAGGTTAAACTCTTCTATACGCTTGAAATATTTGAAAATGGAATCTTCTTTGAGTATAAGATCTAATTCAGTAACTATTCTTTTACCTGATAATTTTGGTACGAGTTGAAAATCAATAGCATTTTGCATAAGTTTTTCAGCTTGTTGGGTTATATCGAAGGCATATCTTTGTTCAAAACGAATGGCACGTATCATACGAGTTGGATCTTCGATGAAGCTAAGAGTGTGTAATATACGCACTTTTTTATTTCTTATGTCATTTTGTCCATTAAAATAGTCAACAAGCAGTCCTAATCGTGAGGGATTTAGTCTTATTGCCATTGCATTTATTGTGAAATCTCTTCTGTATAAGTCCATTTTAAGTGAAGAAAATTCAACAGTTGGTAGTGCGGCTGGATATTCATAATATTCGACACGAGAGGTTGCAACATCTAATCTTTGTGTTTCATTGTTTTGATTTTTGAAAAATATAGTTGCTGTAAGGAAGGGGCGATGTTCGACTACTCTACCCTTGAGAATTTTGGCAAATTCTCGCGCAAAGTGTATTCCATCGCCTTCGACAACTAAGTCTAAGTCTAATAATTTTGCTTGCTTAGGATTAGATTTAAGTAATAAATCACGCACAAAACCGCCTACGAGCGAAATTTCGTAATTAAATTCTGCTGCAAGTTCTCCAGCGGATTTTAGAATATTCATATATTCGCTACCTAGGTAGTCGTTTAATGTTTTGAGCATATTTTTATGTTTATGCTTTTTAGAAAGCGTTGGCAGTGGTGAAATGCTGTTTTCATCGGCAAAAAGGCGAATAAGATCAGTTCTTGTGACAACGCCTATAAGCGGTAATTCTTTAAGTTCTTTTTGGCTGAGTTTGTCATTTGAGCTATCAACAACAGGCAAGAGTCTTTGTCTACCGCCTATAACAATATCCATTAAAGTTTGCAATGGAGTTTCTTTAGTGACGACTTGAAAGAATTTCTGCATATAAAGTGAAACTTTCGACTCAAGAATCATATCGTGTACGCTTGCCTTACTTGCTTGCTCTTGACTGATCCAACCTATGCATATTTTTGTTCTTTTTTCAACAACGGGCACGGCTTTTAGTCCATATCTTGTCATAATCATAGCGGCTTCGCTCATGCTCGTGTCTTCTTCAATACAGACAGCAGGCGAAGACATCAGAGTTTTTGCTTGCATTTTAGCATTCATAAGCACAAAAACTTCTTTTATTATACTATCTTTGAGTTCTGACATAGTCATATTTTTTACAGTTGCAGAGGCAGCATAGCTATGACCGCCGCCGCCAAGTTGCCTACAAATTGCGCCAACATCTATAGTATTTACGAGCGAACGAGCTAAAATTTGAATTTTTTCGCCCATCATGGCAAGAGCAAAAAATGCCTTACAAGGGAGCATATCCATAAATCTTGGAGCAATCATGGCAAAATCGTGAAGGTAGCTATTTGTCGAAGTTTGGGCGATAACGAGGGGCGTATTAAGCACTTCATAGGTTTGTGCCGACTCTAAAAGTTCGTTTAACGCTTTGATATGAAAAGGAGTTAACTCGGTACGTAAATATTCAGTAAGCTCAAAATTATTTGAAAGAAATTGCCATAAAAACGAAGCAGCGCCAAAATCTTTTTGCGTAGTAGAACTATAAGTAAATGAGCCAGTATCAACATGAATACCTAATAATAGTAAGGAAGCGTCTTGTTCGCTTAAGTCAATATTTTTTTGCATAAGCTCAAAGGCTAAAATAGTTGATGTAGAGCCAACATCATCATAATTTAATGTCGTGTAGCTTATATCATCTGCTGTAGAGGGGTGATGATCCCATACGATAATTTCAAGATTTTCATTCTCTAAAAGCTCGGATACGTGG
>CAYJDN010000314.1:0-974 GCA_964368925.1 uncultured Desulfovibrionaceae bacterium
GTATATGTTCAAGATTGGAAATGCAATAGATGATATCAGAAAGTGTTTGAATTTCAAACCAAAGCTTAAGCACTTCTAGTATTGGTTGAATAGCAGTATTTAATTCTTGATTTGAGAAGATGTCTTCGTGTAAACTTATATATGGTTTTTCAATATGCTCAAATTCATTTTTTAGAATTGTGCTTAGTGGAAAATTTTCATCTTGATTGAAGAAAGGAAAGGAACAAAGTTCGATGAGATCGCATTGTCTAATGAATATTTTTTCTTCAAAATTTTGTGTGAGTTTGTCTTGCTCTTTTTTAGATTTTTTCTCAAGTGTAGCTGTAGCTTTTTTCTTGCTTTTTTCTTCTGTTTTTACTTTAACTTTAACTTCAAATTTTCTTGAGTTTTGCTTTATAATATCAAATAGATAAACAAGATTATATAATCTGCTTTCTTTTAGAGGATAGCCCATGGTAACATTGAGCTTTTCGTCAGAAAAATTATTGTTTAACTTGTATAATAATGGCATTAATGTTTGAGTACTATTTAAGATACAAGCCACGCTTTTTTCTTCAATTTCTGATGATGAAATTGAGAAATTTTGAAATTGAGAATGAGTGTCAAAAGCTTGATGAAAGAAAAATTGTGCATCTTCTTCATACTTGTGTGCATGGTCGATATAGTCGAAATGCACTTGCCATTTTTGAGCCCATTCTTTATAAAATGAAGTGCTCCAATGAGCCTTTTCATAATCTGATACAAGCGCACTGTCAGTAGAAAAAAGAAAATACGCATTCTTTGAATGAAAATGCTTCAAACATAACTCTTCTGAAGCGGAAATTTGATCTATACCACAAAATAAAAGAATTTTATCTTCAAATAAAGGAAGAAGATTTCCTTTTTCAATCTTTTGAGCTAGACAATAATTGAGATATTCAGAACTTGTAAGCCCCTCTAATTCCAACCTTTGTTGATAAGAAGTGAAAATTGCT
>CAYJDN010000314.1:984-2567 GCA_964368925.1 uncultured Desulfovibrionaceae bacterium
CATTCACCTCATCATCAGCATAATGGAGCGAAAGAGCATGATTGTTTTCATCAAAACATTCTTGTATTATTTTGTGAAGATATTGCCCGTATGAATAAAAATGTTTGAATGATTTCAGCTCATTATCAAAGAAAGTATTGTTTTCTTCTTTATGGGATAACATTCTTGAATAAAGATTAGATTCTTCGCTATTCTCATTTGTGCCTTGCGCTAATTCATAAACAATATCAAAGAGAAGCGCTATACTTTCTAATGAATCGATGCTACGGGCTTTAAGATTATGTTCATCTAACCATACTTCTTGGCAATAAGTATAAAATTCAGGACTTGTAAGCATTTCAGGAAGATAGCTATTATTTTCCATTTCTTGAAAGTATTCTATAGCAATACGTTTAGAACGCATTGTTGGGAAAATCATAATAGTATTTTGTAACTTATTATCACTCTTGATTTTAGTAAAGGCATGAATTTTTTCAAAAAAATTCTCTTTCCAATCGCTTATATAAAATGGAGGCATAGACTTATCCCTCATGTGTTATGGTTTGAATTATTTGCTTGTCTAAATAGAGTAAAGAGCCTGAAAAAGTATAAGCTTTATAGATATTCATAGCCTTTAACGCATTTATATATAAGGAAATTTGTTTTTTATATTTTTCGTTTTCTTGTCCTGTTTTGAAGTCTATGACATGCACATGATGTTGATTGACTAAGCATAAATCGCAACGTAATAATCTATTATTTTTATCTACTAGATTTTGTTCACTTAATATTTCTTCTTGTAGCCAACCTTCAAAATCTGCTAGATTTTTCACCCAAGCAAATGCTTGTTCTAATTCATTTTTTAAATCGTTTCTTTCGTTAGGTGCAAGCAAGGTTTTAGCTAAGAACATTGAAATTATTTTCTTGTCACAATCTCTATCTAGCTTACATAATTTGAAATAATGTTCAAAGCACGTATGAATTATTTTACCCCTTGCATGCGCTGTAAGTATAGCTTCTTTTTCTTCTTGTAATTCTTCAAAATTCAGCTTTGGGATTCTATACTGCATAACAGGCAAAAGTATTGCATTTTCTTCATTGCTTTTTTTAAGTTTTGGAGCTGGAATTTCACTTTCTGAGTGTATATATGCCTTTAATGTTTCGTCTTTTTTACTCATACTTAATGAAGCATCAAGAAGACGCTCAAGAGGCGAATTTCCTTGATTCGTAGTTCTGTAGAGGATATGCAATTCATTTTTTGCTCTAGTGAAAGCAACATACAGAAGATTTATTGCTTCAAGTGCTTGAGTTCTTACGTCTTTAATATAATCTTGATGGTATTTTGAATGTTGTGAAAAGAAAGAAAGCTTATCAATTTGATAGAATTTCAATCCGCTTGGTTTCATAGGCTTTGACAAATCATTCCACACAAAACAAACATCAAATTCAGCACCTTTTGATTTGTGCACTGTAAGAATTCGAACAGCATTAATGCCTTCTGGCATCGGAATTTTTTCCTCTTGCCCTTGTTCATACCAATATTCTAAGAAAGAGTGAATAGTATATATTCCTTTACTTTTCGCTTTGAGTGCAAGCTCTAGAAG
>CAYJDN010000315.1:0-2539 GCA_964368925.1 uncultured Desulfovibrionaceae bacterium
ATCTAACTAAAACTTCTGCTCCGCAAATTTGTAAGGAAGTTGCGCTGTATTTTGGTTGGAAATATAATTCATATTCTTCTAAATCAAGCGCTTTTTTCATATCTAATGTGAGCATGCGTGACATAGAGAGTTCTTCTTCCATTTCGTCAGAAAAACGCCCAATATTCTTACCAAAAATTCCTTTGCAGGTGTTCGCAGCAAGCTTAGATTTATCATGCATAATATGTATTTCTTCATGCTTATCTTTAATTACATATTCGCCAAATAAAAGCTTGATTGGTGTTTCGTTTGTATATTCATTTACAGCACGTAATAAAGTTCTTTGAATATAACGAATTTTTTCTTCATTATTATCAATAAGAATGGCAAATAAATCAGCGCCAACACGGCCAAAACATACACGATCTAAGTCAGTTAGAAGTACGTTTAATATATTTGCAATAAATAGTAATAATTCATCTCCGATATGAATACCCGCAATAGAATTATATGCTTTGAAGTCTTCAATATCAATAGAAAGTAGCATCAATTCATCACTTAAATTGCGTTGAATGAAGTGCTTTGCTTGATCGAAGAAATATTCTTTGGAATATAAGCCAGTTAGCTTATCATATATCATTTTATCTAAAGTTTTTCTTGTGTATTCAGCATTTGCAAGCGCTTCACGAAGAACTTGTTTGTCTTTGCGCTCTTTCATAATAACATCATGTACGTCTTTTTCAATGAGAATACAACGACTTATATCATTATTAGCATATTCAAGCACTATAAGTTTGAATTCTGTAAAGCGTTCAATTTCGCCATATCGCTTCAAGAAAACTACTGAACGCTTGCCCTTACGCAATAATACACGCTTTGTAATGTCAATGTTTTCAAATACAAGAACTTTGTTTCTTTCACTTAGAGAAACGAAATTGTCAATATAATCGTTGAGCCAATCAATATAATCATTTGTTTTTGAAACTTGATAGCCAGATAAAATAGAATTTGTTGATTGCTCTAAAGTAATGGTATTGATGTTTAAATTTATTGAATATAGAGAGTAATAATCTTCAGCAAGGACTTTTGGTAAATTTTCTAAGTCAATTTGTTGCTTATTTACGAAAGAAATCTTCGTTATATCTTGATAATATCCATATAGGGCAAAACCGTTTTTGAAATTTGTATCTTGCGAAATTCCAACTCTTACTAATGACTCTTTGCCGTTTTTGTCTATTCTACCGTATATGAGCTCAGAACGTTCGCCATCTATAACTTCATAGGCAGTTTTTAATAATAAGTGATGGTATTCTGGTAGTATTTGCGATCGCCATTCAATAAAAAAATCTTCTGGCGACAAATCTTCATCAAAACCAAGAATAGAAATAAGAGTAGAGTTTCCATACATTCTTGGCGGTCGATCATTCTCAACTTCGATAAGCCATAGTCCAGTATTAGAAGAATCTAATACTTTAGAAATATCATCAAGTTTAAAATCACGTACCGAAATCATCTAACTAACCTAAAAAAATGAACAAATTAAAGCAAAAAATGTAAACAAATTGTAACATTGAGTAACTTTGTGAAACTTAATTACTCAATGTAGAGTATACTAAAAAACAAGTTCATTGTCAAGATAAGTTGAGTAAGTGTGTAAAATTTTTATTATTTATTCAGATGATAAATCAACCCAAAATGAACCTTCGCTTTTAACTATACGCACTAAGCCTTGACTTGCATTTTTCATAATTTGAATGTTTTTAGCATAGGCATATTGTATAAGTGCTTTTTCATCATGTTTAAATGGACTTTTTTCTGCAACCATGCGCCCAGCTTCATCAAAGGTTGATTGAGGAATTAAAACAGCTGCATGATCTCTTTTTATGATGGCATGCGCAGAAGCGCCATCGGCTGTATGTAGCCAATAATCGTGTGGAGAAGCGAGTTTTAATGCTAATTTATTGCCTTTGACGTCTTTACCTAATAAGATGCTAAAGCCATCTGTTGATTTACGTAATAAAACTTGTTTTGGCAAAGTAGATGCGAATTGTTTAGGCTTTTCGTTTTGCGTTTGCTTTGAATTTTGTTTCGTATTTTGTTTTGCATTTGCCGTTAAATTTAGAGTTTCAGCTTTTTTATTTAATGATAATGCTTCGTCAAGCGCTTGTTTTGCATTGTCAATTTGTTCAATTATATCTTGTTTTCTTTTTTCAAGATAAACTAAACCACGCTTACCTCTTAATGATTGATGAAAGAGATTTTCCATATTTTCTCTTAGGGTCAATCTTTTATTTAAATCAAGTGTATTGCCATCAATTTCTATATGTTCTAATTTTACTTCTTTGTCAAAAGCATAAAGGTTTGCTTGAAGTAATAAGGCAATTTCTTTTTTATTATACATACTTATAAGTCTGTTATAATCATCATCAATTTTCTCTTTTACTTTTTCTAGTTTTTTTAACTGCGCTACAAAGGGTTTAGCTTGTTCATTTTTTGATTGAACATTTAGCGTTTTGTGTAAAGAAGATTTGCCATATTCGCTTAATGCGTACAATATGTT
>CAYJDN010000316.1:0-2536 GCA_964368925.1 uncultured Desulfovibrionaceae bacterium
AATAACCTGCCGTACAATCCTAACAAAAATACTCGTTGAAAGGGCTATTTACAATCAAAACCTCTTCCCTATTTCCCAATTCCAAGCGGTAGTTAAAATATCTTCAATGTCGTTATACTTGATTTCCCAACCTAAGATTTCTTTTGCTTTTTTATTATCAGCAAATAGTTTAGCAGGATCACCTGCTCGTCTTTCGCCGTATACGACAGGGCATCTTTTGCCAGTCACTTTTTCAGCTTTTTCAATAATTTCCTTTACTGAAGTGCCAATTCCTGTACCTAGATTAATAGCACCGCTAAAGTCACTCAATTTTTCTAGTGCAAGTCTATGAGCAGATGCAATGTCTTCAATATGTATGTAATCTCTGATACAAGTTCCGTCTGGCGTATCATAATCAGTGCCAAAAATTTGTATATTTTCTCTTTCGCCCTTAATTGCTTTGAGTACAAGCGGGATTAAATGCGTTTCAGGATCATGGCTTTCACCTATACTTGCGTCCTTACTCGCCCCTGCGGCATTAAAGTAGCGCAATGAAATATAATTTAAGCCATAAGCCCTGCGATAATCTTCAAAAGCTTGTTCAATCATCAGCTTTGTTTTGCCATAAGGATTGATTGGATTTTGCCTATGCTGTTCATCTATAGGCATATATTCAGGATTACCATAAGTTGCACAAGTGCTTGAAAATACAATATTTTTCACATCATACTCAAGCATAACATCAAGCAAATTCAAAGCCCCTACTACATTGTTTTGGTAGTATTTTTGTGGTTCTTGCACACTTTCACCAACATAAGCATAAGCGGCAAAATGCATGACTGCATCAATGTGGTATTCAGCAAAAATCTTTTGTAAGCTTGCCTTGTCGGATAAATCTGCCTTGATAAAAGAAGCTTTTTTGTCAACAGCTTCTTCATGCCCATACACAAGATTATCTACCACCAAGCAAGAATAGTCATATTCAAGCAAATGCTTCACCATGTGTGAACCAATATAACCAGCTCCACCGACGACTAAAATCATACTTATCTTCCTATTCCCTTGTAAACAAAGCCAAGTTCTAATGCTTTTTCTTTGTCTAAAAGGTTACGACAATCAATGATAATTTTCTGTTTTACGCTTTGAGCTATTTTTTCTAAATCTAATTCTTTAAATTGATCCCATTCTGTTAGCACAGCGATAATGTCAGCATTTTCAATGGCTTCATAAGGGTTCTTTGCATATTTTATATTGTCACCAAGCAAGGCATGAGCATTGTCCATAGCTTCTGGATCGTAGGCTACTATATTAACTTTTTCTTTGATCAGTTCACTAATAATTTCAACTGCGGGGCTTTCTCTGCAATCGTCAGTACCTGATTTAAATGCAAGACCTAGAACAGCAATTTGAGGATTTTCAATGCCTGCAACTTCAGCAAGAATGCGAGCTGCCATTTCTTCTTTACGCTTTGCATTTCCCTTGATTACTGTTTGTATTAAGCTCAATTCTATATCATTTTGACGAGCCATATAGTTTAGAGCAAGAGTGTCTTTTGGGAAGCAAGAACCCCCATAACCAGGGCCTGGATTTAAAAATTTATTTCCTATGCGACTATCTAAGCCCATGCCTTTTGCAACTTCTTCTATATTCGCATCTACTGCCTCACAAAAATTCGCCATTTCATTGATATAATGAATTTTTATTGATAAAAAGGCATTTGAAGCATATTTTATTATTTCAGCAGAACGATTTTGCACAAAAAGCAAGGTAGATTTTTCTTCAAAAGGCTTATACAATTCTTGCATAACGGCCTTTGCTCTTTCACTATTTGTGCCTATAACTATGCGATCTGGATTGAAAAAGTCTTGAACAGCAAAGCCTTCACGCAAAAATTCTGGTAAGGATACCACATCAAAATCAGCTGCTGAATTTGTTTTGGATATAATATCTTCAACGCTACTTGCTGTTCCAACGGGCACAGTTGATTTAATCGCCACAGTTACATAGTTTTCTATACATTCCGCAAGTTCGGCAGCAGCAGCATAAAGATATTTCATATCCGCTTCTTTTGTGATTGGGTGAGGCGGAGTGCCAACTGCAATCACAACTATTTCTGCGCCAGACACACCCTCTTTCATCGAAGTAGAAAAAGATAAATTACCATTAGCAAGATTCTTTGTAAGTAGTTCATCTAAACCCTCTTCAAATAAAGGAGTTTTACCACTTTGCAATAAATCTATCTTTGACTGCTCTCTATCTATACAACAAACTTGATGTCCTAATTCCGCCAAGCCTACACCTGTTGGAAGTCCTACATAACCTGTTCCAATAATAGCAATTTTCATTTATATCTCTCCTCGAGCAATCAATTCATTTTTAAAATATTCAATAGTAAAATCTAAACCTTCTTCAAGCTTGACTTGTGGAGTCCAATTAAATTTCTCTTTTGCAAGGCTAATATCAGGGCGTCTTTGTGTTGGATCGTCGTGAGGAAGGTCATGATAGACTATGCTTGATTTTGTTTTCGTTTTTGCAATAACTTTTTCTGCAAGTTCTT
>CAYJDN010000317.1:0-2534 GCA_964368925.1 uncultured Desulfovibrionaceae bacterium
TTGAATTTGAAAACGAAGATTATTCTTCAATAGAACTTAAAGAAATGTGCTTTAGCTTCATCTTGCTGCTAGGCTTAGGTATGATTCTTTCAAGCATAGTCTTCTTTTTTGCCTATAATTGGCAAATTATACCGCATTTTATAAAATTTGGAAGTATTCAATTCCTTTTTTGTATAAGCATTTTTAGCACTTACAAACTTGGCTTAGACACTATTGGCGGAAAATTATCACTTTGTGCGGCCTCGCTATTTGTTGGTATGTTTTTAGCTGTTTTTGGGCAAGTATACCAAAGTAATGCAGATAGTTATCTTCTTTTTCTTACGTGGAGTATAGCAATTTTCACCTCTTTGGGTATTTTTAATACTATTAATAAATCTCACTCTTTACTTATTTATTGGAGAACACTATAAACATATTGAAAACGTTGAACAAATCATCACAGTTCTTCTTATTTCAATTAATGCTTTCCTGCTTTTTCTAAGAGAAATGTTAGTAGAGAAAATCGCTTTTATTTCACCAATTTACACAAGGCGCATACTTTATGCAATTTTACAAAGCGCTATAAGTATTGAACTAATTCTAAGCATGCTTAATAACAGTTTTTATTTGCTAAATCTTTCTACATTGATAAGCCTAATTTTTTCATTACTATTATACTTAGTGTATCGTTTTATCTATCTGGATTTATTCATCATTGCCAACACGCTTCTTGCAAGTGCTTCAACACTCATTATTTATATAGCAATGCACATTGATTTTAGCCTTATTCCTATGCTCATTTTTTCTTTTGTGACAATAGCACTTTATTCATTTCTTGGTATCTATTTAGAATATTTGAGAAATAATGTAGGCAAAGAAATATATGCAAACGATGCGCATTATCAACTTTTGGACAGTATAAAGGATAAAGTCAGGATAAAATTCCAAAAACCTTCAAAAGATATGTTGAATATTATCGCATGGTTAAAAGGAAAACTTGAGCAAAGAAAAGTTGAAAAGCAAAGGGCAAACGATAAAAGTAATTACAATATAAAAAAGGGAAATCTTTTAGATAGATACAGAGAAATTCCGCCACACATCAAGCTTATAACACAAATTGGTGCTTGCATAAGCGTGCTCGTCTTAGGGGCGCTTTTCTTTCTTATTTATGAATTATTTTTTATCAACACACCTTTCTTCTTATTTGTAGGAACAGGACTTGTTTTGCTCTCACTCTATATCCACAGGCAAATCAAAGAGCAAAACACAAAACATAGTTTTTTCAAGCTCTATCAAGGCATGACACTCCTTTTACTGGCCTATCTATTCATAAACATTGGACTAATTGAATACTATAAACTTCCTTTGTGGATAGTGACTATAATTATTGGTGTGCTCAGTCAAATTCTTTATCCTTTCTTGCATTATGCTGGCTCACGCTTTGTCATTTCATTATATACGCTTGTATTAATTCACATAAGCATATATGATGATAGTTCTTTACTTATGCTTCTTGCATGCGCTTATTTATTTATTCTTAGCCTCGGCTACACATTTGAAAAGAAAATACCCTTTATTAAACCGTTCCTACAAGCTATGTTCATAAGTTTTAGCACAAAGATAATAACTCTTCTTTTAGGATTTTTTGAATTTGAAAAAAATCTTCTATCTTATGAAAAGATTTTTAGCCTTATTCTCGCTCTATGGCTTTGTATTCTTTATTGTTTTTATGCCAAAAAGCAAATAGGCACATGGAAAAAACTATTTCAAATAATCAAAGTAAAATATATATTTATCTTAGCTTCGCTTGTTGCTTTTGTCTTTTTTGAAGCTTACGCATTTTTATTTCTTGTGGGCATGCTTTTATTGGCAATTTATAGTCAAAGAGTTGAATTATTAAGACAAAGTATTCTTTTTTCATTAATAATTATTCCTATATATTACTACAGTTTGGAACTTGATTTCCTCACAAAATCCTTTGTACTCTTCCTTTCTGGGCTTTTGCTTCTCCTTACTTGCTTCTACAATAAAGAGGTCTATAAACATGCGTAAAAACATATTATTTATCAGCGCCTTATGTGTACTGATTTTCTTCAACTTCACAATTTATTCAAAAGAAAAATCAATAAGTCAAGGACAAACCATACTCTCCCCTAAAGATCCTCGTTCGCTGATGCAGGGTGACTATATGGCGCTTGATTATGTCATAGCTGACGAAATTTTGGCTCAAGAAGAAAGAAGAAATCACAAACAAGCTATACTAATAATTGATCAAAATAATGTAGCTACATTTGCTGCTTTAAAAACCGAAGAATATACTCTTTCGCCTAATGAAATACTTCTCAACTACGCTGCAAATAATAATCGCATACAATTACCGCTTAGTAGGAGCTATTTTTTTGAAGAAGGCAGTGCAAATAAATATGAAAATGCCATCTATGGAGTATTTAAATATTATGATAACAATTACTTGCTCATAGGTTTAGCTAATGCTGATGCCATCGTAATAAAATAAATAAGGTTTTCAATTTGAAAGCAAAAAGCTATGCGTTAAC
>CAYJDN010000318.1:0-2529 GCA_964368925.1 uncultured Desulfovibrionaceae bacterium
ACCAGTTTTCATTTCAGCTATATTAGACAAAGCTATTGCTGGCGAACAATTACGCATTGTTCACGATCAAGTTGGTTCTCCTACCTATACTATTGGTTTAGCTTGTAATTCACTTGCGCTTTATCAAGCTAATGTTCATGGTATATTTAACGTTACAAATAGTGGCTTTGCTTCTTGGCTTGAATTTGCTGATGAAGCCTTGCAAATAGCTGATATACACGCAAATATTCAACCAATTGCAACTTCTGAACTCAATCAAATTGCAAAACGTCCTTCATTTTCTGTATTATCAAATGATAAAATGGCAGAAGCTCTAGGTATGACACCTCGCACTTGGACACAAGCTCTTAGAGATTATATTTACGATCATCTTGATATTGTTCATTAAAAGCGATAATTGAATCTTTTATATATAGATAAATATATTTAATTATTTATAAAGTTTAGAAATATAAAATATATATATAAGATTCATGCAAATACAGGTATAAAAATGTCGAATACAGAAGTAAATTTTATTAGTAGTATAAAGTCAACTTTTTTTGATTCAATACAAGTTGCTATAAAAGTATATAAAACTATTATCCCTGTTACAATATTAATTCAGATACTTTTGTATTTAGATTTAGTCAAATATTTTGCGATACCATTAGAGCCAATTATGGCTTTAGTTGGCTTGCCAGCTGAATATGGCATAGCATGGGCAGTTGCCATGTTTGTGAATATTTATTCTGCCCTTATTGTTATTATGGGTTTATTACCCCAACTTGGCCTCCCAAGCGTAGCAGAAGCGTCAACTTTTTCAGTCATGGTGCTTATGGCGCATGGCTTACTGATTGAATCAAAAATTTCACAAACCTGCGGCGTTTCATTTTGGGTACAATTCTTTTTTAGAATTTTTGCCGCCATTATTTCTGGTATTATATTACACGGAATTTACTCACTCACAGGCTTTCACTCTCAAGCTGCAACTATGCTTTTAGAAGTAAATCAAGATAGAAGCTTGCAAGGCATTATAATAAACGAACTCAATAATTTAGTGCGTATTTTCTTCATTATTTGGGCAGTTTTATTTTTGCACTTATGGCTCACAAAATTTAATATAATATCCTTTATGGAAAAAATATTATCACCCTTACTTAACATTTTAGGAATGTCGCAATCTGCCGCTAGTACCATTATTGTTGGCTTTAGCGCTGGTATTGTTTATGGGGGTGGACTCATAATACAAGAGTCTAAAGCAGGAAAAATGTCAAAAAAAGATCTTTTCTGCGCCATTTCTCTTATGGGTATATGTCACGCTCTTATTGAAGACACCTTTCTACTTATGCTCATAGGTGGCTCGCCTTGGGTTACTCTTGTCTATAGATTCATAATGTCGCTCATTATCGGCATAATTCTAAGTTTTACTTATGACTTTTTTGTGAGCAAAAAAGGGAAAGACCTTGAAAAAGCTTAAAGTATGGATAAATGCTTGCGAAGTTTCTGGAGATTTACAAGCTTCACTTTTGCTAAAGCAATTAAATGATATATATCCAAGCCTTGAAGTTGTGGGCATGGGCGGCGAGCAATTAAAAGCTCAAGGGCAAGAAAATTATTTTCACATAAGTGAACTATCTGTAATGGGAATTACTGAAATTATTTCTGCAATACCCAAAATATTTGGCCTATGGAAAAGAATAAAGTCAAAAATGCTCGAAGCAAAACCAGATGTCATTATACTCGTAGATAGTGGCGAATTTAATTTTCCATTAGCAAAATTAAATAATATCCCCGTCTACTATTTTATTCCACCAAAAGTATGGGCATGGCGACAATATCGAGTAAAATATCTAAAAAAATATGTAGATAAAATATTGTGCATACTCCCTTTTGAAGTAGACTACTACAAAGGACATGGCATAGACGCCAGCTATATCGAAAATCCACTAGTGCAAGCACTAATGCCCTATAAAGCAAAAAAGTTTACGCAAGATTCTAATAATACAATCAATTTTGCAATTATGCCAGGAAGTAGAAAGAAAGAAGTTTCATCATTACTCCCCTTCTTTGCTCAAGTTTCTAAAGCACTCTACGAAATCTACCCAAATGCTACATTTAGCATTATTCAAGCCCCCAATTTTTCAAAAGAATACTTAGATGGATTTTGGAATAGTATAGAAAATTTGCCGCAAGTGCAATACATAGAAGCAAAAGAAAGATACTCTGCCCTCGCTCAATCACATTTTTGTCTTGCTGCCTCAGGTACTGCAACACTAGAAACTGCTCTCATTCGCTTGCCTACCATCATAGCCTATCAAGTGTCTTCTCTCTCATTCTTTATAGCAAGTTATTTAGTAAATTTAACTCATGTAGGTCTAGCAAGCCTTATAGCAAGACATGAAGTTTTTCCTGAATATCTTCAAAAAGATATGGTGGTTGAGAACGTGGTAAATAATTTAGAATTGTGGATCAATGATTCGCAAGAGATAGATAAACTCAATAAAGAATTCGATTATATCGCCGCTCTGTTAGCAAGTGATAAGAGTA
>CAYJDN010000319.1:0-2491 GCA_964368925.1 uncultured Desulfovibrionaceae bacterium
TGGCCTCGTAAAAAGCGGCACAAATGTAATTGCAGACGATAGTTTCGATTACGCTTTAGCAGCTTAGTTGCTGCGAGCACTTGTAGGCATAGCTCCTACACATCACGGCTTTTGACATCCTCTATTAAGTTCGTGGTGTAAGCCTAGAGGATTGCTTCTTTGCATCTCTCCTTATGTGAAGACTAAGATTTATGGAGAACCTCACTCTATGCCCGTTCGTAGGCGAATAGTTTGAGTATTGTATGCGGACTAAACCTGTAGACGTTTTGTGCGGACCGTTTGCGGACGCGAGTTCGATTCTCGCCGCCTCCACCAATAAACGATTAAATATCGTCCGGCAAAATAAAAAATGCCTATAATATTCAACGTATTATAGGCATTTTTTTGTACTTTATAATCCGATAAAAATTGCCCACATTCCAAAACTCGACCGTACACACAACTGGACACAGCCTCAAAATATGCTATAATTGCTTTTATGTGTACGGTAGCTACCTGTATATAAAAAAAATCAATAAGATGCACACAACATAGATTTGGGTTGCAAACTAAATTTGTGCACAAAATTGAGAACGAAGTGAACAAAACTTTAGCGAACGAAACAAGAACCACGTTTCTTGTAAGTGAGGTTTTGTGCACAGCGTGCCAAAACGTATCAAATAAAGGAATTTATAATGGCAATTACAGTTCAACAATTAAAATCCTTAGTGAATACTGGGAAACGATATACAATCAATGACGAAAAAGGGCTTCAACTTGAAGTAATGGCTTCTGGAAATAAGTTTTGGAGATTTCGCTATTGGATAGACAAAAAAGAATATAAACTAACAATTGGAAGTTACCCTGAAATTGGATTAAGTGATGCAATAAAGTATGAATTCTAAGATTTTACTTTTTGTACGAGAATTCAATAAAGACCTCGCGGGCACAGCTCCTTATACATTCTTAGGACTTGCAAATTATGTTAGCCATACAGGCTCTAAGCCAATGAGCGTCACTTGGAAATTACATCGCCCAATCCCTGCGAAGTATCTAAAGAAAACAAATAAACTTATGGTTGGATAAATTATTTGAATGCAAACAATTTAAGCAAAGTTATTTTATCAACTGAATTGTTTATATTAAATTTCCACTACTTTATTTCGCCAATCTACACTCTAGCAAAGACTAGTTCTAAATAATTCATACTCTGTAATAGACTAATTAAATTATAAATTGCAGATACAAAAAATATTATTTTGAACATATTGACATATATTTCAGCTTGTTTTATTCTGAAAGTAAGCCTCTAATGCTTTTTTAGGTTTAATTCTCATTAGCATTAATGATTTAGGGTGTTTTCGTTAGTATAGTTTTCGGTTTATGGCTTCAACATTTCGAGGGGGGGGGAGATATGAGACAGAAACTATTTATAACTTCGGCTTTTTTATTTGTTCTTTAGCTTACCCTTTTTCAAACTTCTTTTCTTTTTGCATCTGAAAACGACGTCATACGCATAGGCTATACGCAAAATGATGATCTTGTTATTGATATACAAAATACAGGCGACGAAGGCTATGGCTATGAAATTCTAAAAAAAGTTGAAGAAATAAGCGATCTCAAATTTGAATTTATTGAAATTACAGATGATATATTTGAAGCTTTAGAGCAAGATAAAGTAGACATTATTGGTTTTTACTTTTATACTCCTGAGCGTGCAGAAAAATACTACTATATGCCAACTCCATTAAATGCAGTTCAAACAGCCCTTATTGCTCCTACTGCGCAAAATAGAACTTACGACAATCCACAATTAATTGACGGAAAAACTGTTGCAAGCTACGAAGGAAATGCAGCAAATGATTTTTTAGCAGAATATGCTAAAATGCATAATATTTCTTACAAACTCTCCTTAGGCAATATACACAACTACAGAGATATTAAAGCAGACTTCTATCTTGCCTATTCTTCTGATTCAGGCTTGCAGAATTTTAATAATGTAATAAATTTTGATAAACGCAACACACATTTGCTCTCGCTCCCTGAAAAAAAAGAAATGATGGATAAACTAAATGCTCACATCTATGAAATAATTAAGACAGAAGGTAATTTTTTTGAACAACTAGGCGAAAAGTATATGGGTTACGCCTTCCATACCTTTCATAGAAGCTTAAGAGAAGATGAATTGCAAATATTACGTAAAAGACCTTTAAAGGTTGCGTATAATGATATTGCTAGCCCACTTACTTTCACCAATGAAAATGGTGAACCAGATGGCGCCCTTATTGATGTAATGAATAGACTTGTCGAAATTTACGAATTTGATGTCGAATACACACCATATTCGCCTATTGATCCATTAAATGTAGAGATACTTGAAAATTGCGATATCGAGCTTTCAATTGTTGGAGATACTACGTATTATACCAAACATTTCACTCCAAGCGAATACTATTTTGAAATTCCTGTTGTCGCTATGGTTCCTAGAAACAAAATAAAAAACACCTCAACG
>CAYJDN010000320.1:0-775 GCA_964368925.1 uncultured Desulfovibrionaceae bacterium
GCCGAATCTTCTGGCGGATCTACAATAATTGCGTCCTTTCCCTTTTCAATAATATAACAATTTGCGCCTAATGGGCCTATTGGTAGTCTATGGATTTGCATAATTACCTCATATAATAGATAAAAATTCATTGAAGTTAAAGCTTGAACTTCGATTTTATCTAGTATATACTTTTTGACGGATAAATCAAGTATATGCTTTTATTCAAAATTTATTCAATTTTAAAAAGAGTGTTAGAAAATATGCGTATTTTAGTTATATTATGCACGCTTATATTAGCTGCCTGTTCGAGTTCTGCTCCTCCTGTAAAAGAGCCTAGTCCAAGTGTTGAAGTTCAAGTTAGTGAACAAACACCTCTCTATATTGAAAACTTTGATGAATGGTACGCAAAGTTGCTAACTATGCCATATTCTAAGCAAAATAGAGAAGCTATGGCTGTTTATAATGATAGTCAAACTTCTCAATTGATGAAAGAAAAGGCTCTCTATATTATGGCAACTCGCCCTGGTGTAACTAACCGATTTGCTTTACAAACTTTATCTAATACCTATTCTAGTGCTGATGTTGCTAAAAGAATGCAAATGGAAAGTGATTTCCTTGCTATAGCAAAGCAAATGCCTACAAGTGCATTACAAAAAATGGCGCAAGCTGTTCAATCTTCACAAGAAAATATGTTTCCTTGGATAATATTAGCTTGGGAAGCTGCGCAGGCAAATCTTTTATTAGACAATACTGGTACAATTCAAAGATTGGGCTATCCTGAATATTATGCAAA
>CAYJDN010000320.1:785-2487 GCA_964368925.1 uncultured Desulfovibrionaceae bacterium
TTGACTGGAAATGCTATTGATATGTATGGCGAAAATATGGAAAGGCTTATTATTAATCCTAATCCTGAATTTCACTCTGTCTGTGTGACAATGGCTTTGCCGACTACAGGTAGCTATGCACAAATTAGTAATCAAATTTTACGTGGTGCTAGAGCAGCACAAAATGAATTAGCCGATACTGGTGTTCATATTTTGTTGAATGTTTATGATACAGAAGATCCACTTTGGGTACAAAAAATTGGGCAATTATCTCCACAATGTATAATAGTTGGCGGCCCTTTACGTTCTCTTTCTTTAGATAAAGCTTTAGAAGCTAATCTATTAGATTCAAAGGCTTTCTTCTCATTTATGCCACAATTGCCTCTAAGACCACTCGTCGACGAAGCGGCGCTTGCGATTAAAGAATTAGAAGAATTGGCAGAAAATAGTGAAAATAATCAAGTAAATACTGAAAATCAAGATAGCGCAAATAATATTGATACGCAAAATAGTGAACTAAATGAAGAAATTGAAGCAGTTGAAGAAATTGAAATTATCAATGCTTTTAGAGAAGGCGACAATATTTGGCGTTTCTTTACAGCTCCTCAAGATCAAATAAATGTTGTTTTAGATTTTGCTACAAATGAATTAAATGTAAGTGAATTTGCTTCATTTTATCCTAATGATTCTTATGGAAATAGGATGAGTGAACTTTTTGTAGAAATAGCGAATGAAGAAGATGTTTTTGTTAATCAAGTTGGATATTTAGCAAATTCAACACGTTCATGGTCTGGCTATGCTGGTGATTTCTTAGGAAGTACAACTCCTGAGGGTGGTGGCTTACCTGAATTACGTTCTAAAACACAAGCTTTTTTCTTGCCTGATACTTGGTCAAATATGGAAGTTTTAGCACCAATTCTTCATTATCAAGGTGCGGTATATTTGCCATTTTTCGGTACTAGTCTATGGGAAAATGGCTTGAATAATGTATCTAATTTATCATTAGAATATTATGATCTTACAATTTTCCCTGGCTCTTGGAATAAAGATTCTTATTCCTATGGTTCAATTCAATTGAAAAATACTATGGAAAAACAAGGGAATAATGTTGATGATTGGGCTGTTATAGGTTATGATTTTGTGCAAATGGTTTCTGCATTAAATTATGACACTTTAGAATTAGACAGTGCATTATTAAATGAAAAACTCTTTTATTTACAAAAGCTTGCATGGGCTGGCGCTCCTTTTATTTGGGAAGAAGAGGGTGTAGTTTCAAGAAAACTTCGTCTTTTCCAACCTGATATAGACGGTATGAAAATTTTGGATAAAGATGAATTTTTTGCTAGCTATCAAGCACGCTTAGAAAATGTAAAATCTTTACAAGATTTCTATGAAAGAGAAAAAACTCGTAGACTTGAAGAATCTTTAGAAGAATTTTTTGAAGAGGAAGAAGAAAGAATGCTCATCTTCCAAGAAGAGCAAAGTATTTTACAATTTGAAGCAGAAAAGCAAAGACTGCTTGAATTAGAAGATCAACAAAGAATAAATAATTAAGAGAGATACTTATGTCACTTAACAATGATGATATGCTTTATTTATGTAAACTTGCTAAAATTCTTCCTAGCGATGAAAAATTGCAATTATACGCAAAGCAATGCGAAAATATATTAGACTATATGAAAGAATTAGAAGAAGTGGAAACTGCAAATGTAGAACCATTATA
>CAYJDN010000321.1:0-2455 GCA_964368925.1 uncultured Desulfovibrionaceae bacterium
TAACATACCCTGACTACCACTAGAAAGACTCGTGAAGCCATTATTCGCCGCCGCTGTGGCTGGTAATGTTGAAAGAGCATTCATACCGTCAATCGGGCCACCTACTTGAGTAAGTACTGCATAGGCGAGTAAAGAAATACCTATAAGCATTACACCACCTTGCATGGCTTCAGTATAAAGCACACCTCTAAGACCGCCCAAGCAAACAAGCACGCCAACGAAGATAGCAAGTCCCCATGTTATCGTGTCTAATGAAGCTGGCACGATAGATTGCAATGTAATGGCCGCACCTTTGAGCACGCCAGAAGCGTAGACGGAAAGGAAAAGAGCGAAGATAAGGCCTAAAAATGCACGTAATTTTGGGCAATTATGGCTAAGTGCTATAAGATGAGCTGGAGTACGAGCTTTGAGCTTTTCTTGCATTTGCTTCGTGTCCCAAGCAAAAAGCGTGTATACGAAATAAGTGCCAAATACGGCAACACCAACGCCTACAAGAGAAATTTGTACTCCATAATGGAAAGCAAGGCCAGAAAATCCAATAAGAGCAACCGCTGAAACATAAGTAGCAACATAAGCGAATGCTTGAATTATAAAGCCCACTGTACCAGTTGTGGTGACGTCATATCCACGTCCTTTGCGAGCAAGATAGATGAACAGTGCAATGTAAGCAAGCCATATTAAGATGTTATAAAGCATTTTTTTTCCTTGTAGTTAAAGTGTGGCTGAAAAAATATACAAAAAAAGCCGTTTCCTCACGGAAACGGCTCGTATATTTGACTTTCTAAACTTAAGATTTAAGAAAACAACAAGACTCCTTCCCGTGCAATACCACGTAGGCTAAAAAAGCTAAAGAAGAAGAATTGGTTATTATGGCGCATAGTACGTCCTGTTTTCTAAATTATGCTTGAGAATTCAAGCACGTGAAATACTTATAGCTCATTCTAAAAACTTTGTAAAGAATTAATTTGCATAAATTAAATTTATTGACAATTATTTTCTAAACATTATATTAAACTAATTATTATAGAAAACTCAAATTAGAGCATATAATTTAATAACCATATAGGAGAATATTATGGATTTACACCAAAGATTGCTGGATAGATTTTTTGAATTAGTCAAAATTGATGCCCCTACAAGAAAAGAAGATAAAATTGCAGCCTTCTTAAAACAAGAACTTATCGCACTTGGTTGCGAAGTGAAAGAAGATAATGCAGGCGAACTTATTGGCGGCACAGCTAATAATATTTTCGCAAATCTTAAAGGTACGCACCCAAATTCAGCGAACTTACCAACTATCATGCTTTCAGCTCATATGGACGGCGTAAGCCCATGTGAAGGCATTGAACCACAGCTTATAGACGGTGTAATCACTTCTAAAGGCGACACTATTCTTGGTTCAGATGATAAATCTGGCGTTGTTGCAATTTTAGAAGGTATTCGCAGATTACAAGAAGCGAATGAACCTTATTGTAATATACAAATCGTGTTTACAGTAGCCGAAGAAGGCGGAGTGAATGGCTCTAAAAATATGGATAAATCCTTGCTTAATGCCGATTTTGGTTATGTATTAGATTCAAGCGGCGCACCTGGACAAATGGTTTATGCAGCTCCTGGTATCAATAAATTCAAAGTAACATTGCACGGTAAAGCGGCTCATGCTGGTATTGCACCTGAAAATGGCTTGAATGCAATTTATGTATTATCTCAAGCGCTTGTAAACTTCCCACAAGGCAGAAGAGATGAAGAAACAACAGCAAACATCGGCCCAATTAAAGGCGGTAGCGCAACAAATGTTGTTGTTGATTTAGTTGAAGTTACTTGTGAAGCAAGAAGCTTAATAGCTGAAAAACTTGAAATTATTTCTAACGACATTGTGAAAGCATTTGAAGATGCTGCAAAAGCGAACAATACAACTGTTGAAATTGAAGTTATCCCTAGCTATGGTGGCTATAAATTAGACCACGACCTCCCACTAATCAAAATAGCTAAAGAAGCGGCAGAAGCTCTAAATCTACCAGTAGAATTAAAGCGTTCTGGCGGCGGCAGTGATGCAAACAATATCAATAACTACGGCGTTCCATGTATTCCTCTTGCAACTGGTATGACAAATGTGCATACAAAAGATGAATACATCTTGGAAGAACACTTAGAACAAATTACACAATGGGTAAGCGAAATCTTAAAAACTGCTTGCAAATAGTGGATAGATATAAATTATATTTATATAAATTATAATTATAATTATAATACAAATTGATAAAAGGGAATGTTTAGGCATTCCCTTTTTTTTGTGAATTACAATTTCAGATTTTCAATTCTAAAAAAGAGTTCTTATCTCTTAATTTCTTTTCCATTAGGCAAAAAAAAAGACAAAGTGAGCGACTTTGTCTAGAAATTTGTGGCGGAGGAAGAGAGATTCGAACTCCCGGTGGACTTTCACCCACGGCGGTTT
>CAYJDN010000322.1:0-2444 GCA_964368925.1 uncultured Desulfovibrionaceae bacterium
CTAATTTTAAAGTGGTCGAATTCGACCACTTTAAAGGGGAAGCAGGGCTGCATACATTTACGTTAAGCGCTAAAGAGTGGATAGAAAAAACCTCTGCACTCGGGATCTATGTGAAGTCCGGACGATACGGCGGCACCTATGCACATAAAGATATTGCTTTTGAGTTCGGCTCTGCAATCAGCCCGGTGTTTAAACTCTATCTTTTAAAGGAATATCAACGTCTAAAAGACGATGAGAATGACCGATTAAAGCTGGAATGGAGCGCAAAAAGGTTTTTATCTAAAAACAACTACCTTATTCACACCGATGCGGTAAAAAATTATGTTTTACCTAATAGCAACTTTAGTAAAAACAATGAGTGGATAGCCTATGCCGACGAAGCCGACCTGTTAAATGTAGCACTGTTTGGTTGCACGGCAAAGGCATGGCGTGAAGCAAATCCGGAACTCTCGAAAAAAAGCAATATCCGAGACTATGCTTCAATCGCCGAGCTGACGGTGCTATCAAATCTTGAAACGCATAATGCTGAGCTAATAAAATGTGGAGTGTCAAAACATGAGCGGTTTCGGTTGCTGTGCGACATAGCTAAATATCAACTTGGAATTTTAACCGAAGCCGAAAAAATAAAGGAATTGCCGGAGGAAACACAGCAATGAAAGCTGTAATATACGCACGATATTCCACCGAATCACAGCGTGAAGAAAGCATTGAGGGGCAACTACGTGAGTGTGCCGCTTTTGCCGAGAAAAATGGGATGACGATTTTACGCAACTATATTGATCGAGCATTTTAGGCTAAAACCGACAACCGCCCGGAGTTCCAGGCTATGATAAGAGATAGTCACAAAAAACTGTTTGATGTGGTTATTGTTTGGAAGCTTGATCGTTTTGCTCGAAACCGTTATGACAGTGCAAGATACAAAAGCGCATTAAAAAAGAATGGCGTTAAGGTAGTGTCTGCTACCGAAGTTATTTCCGATGGAGCAGAGGGGATAATTTTAGAGTCGGTTTTGGAGGGTTATGCAGAATATTATTCCGCCGACCTATCCGAAAAGGTAATCCGTGGTATGACCGAAAATGCACTAAAGTGTAAATATAATGGTGGAATTGTGCCGTTCGGATATGTAATTGATGATGAACAGCATTTTCAGCAGAATCCACTGACAGCACCTATTGTACTTGACATTTACAAAATGTATGAAGATGGCGCTACAATGAGAGAGTTGCAGGCATGGCTTGAAGAAAAAGGAATTAAAAATCATTTTAATCGCCCCCTCACCTATAATAATATAGGTAAAATATTAAAAAATCGTCGCTATATTGGTGAGTTTAAATATCGTGATGTTATTATTCCGGATGGTATACCGGAGATTATACCGCAAGATCTATTCCAGCGAGTGCAGGAAAAAATTCAAAAAAACCGAAAGGCTCCGGCTCGACACAAGGCTGAAGATGATTATCTACTTACAACCAAAATATTTTGCGGTCACTGCGGTGCATATATGTGTGGTGAAAGTGGTACAGGGCGTAGCAAAGTCTACCATTATTACAAATGCGTAAATGTGAAAAAACACAAAACTTGTAAAAAGAAGTCTGTAAAAAAGTTATGGATAGAAAACGTTGTAGTTGACGAAGCCATGAAAATAGTTATGGACGACAAAGCCATCGAAGCTATTGCAGCAATGGTAGTTGATATGCAAAACAGAGATAATACCGCTTTACCACTATATGAAAAGCAGTTGAAAGAAACTAATACCGGTATTGAAAACGTGCTTAATGCCATACAACAAGGCATTTTAACAAAATCCACAAAAGCCCGTTTAGAGAAGTTGGAAAAAACAAAGGAAGATCTAGAGATCAAAATCACTAATGAAAACCTATCAAAGCCACGATTGACAATGGAGTTTGTAATATTCTATCTTCAAAAGTTCAGAAAATTAGATGTAAGTATACAGTCACATCGCAAAATGTTGATAGACACATTTGTTAACGCTGTGTTTGTGTATGATGATAAACTAATTATTACGTTTAACTATAAAGACGGCACAAAAACAATAAATTTAGATGATATAAAAGGTTCGGATTTAGAAAACCTCGGTTCACCAACAAATGGCTTAAACAGTGCGTTTAAGCCATTTGTTTTTTGCGTGAAGCTAATAAAATTGAGGTTTGACCACATGAAATCCCACAGACAGATTTATTTGCGAATGTTTTTGCTGTGGTTATCGATATTGCGTTTTTGATTACGTGCAAACCCAGTCCTAAAATGGGATTGAGTTTTGAATACAATCAGTGTGACTGAAAAAATTAGGGAATTAGGATTTAATTATTATGCCATTTTTGCTAATATTCTTGAACGATCTTCTAAAAATATTGTTTTGTCTTCTTCGCTTAAACTACTTAGTAATTCTTCAGAAAAAGTAATTTTGTCCGTTATTGCTTGAT
>CAYJDN010000323.1:0-2443 GCA_964368925.1 uncultured Desulfovibrionaceae bacterium
ATATTGTCCTAAAGCTCTGTACATTGTTCCCATATCCGTCATATAATTTGTATTATTAGGAGCTATTGAAAGCGATTTTTGATAAGCATCAATAGCTTTTTGATATTGACCATCGTCAAAATAAAGATTTCCAAGATGTCCCCAACCCGCAGCATCAGTGCTATCATTTGCAAGAAGTGCTTCTTCTTCTGCTATATGCGGTTTTAATTGAGCATCAACATTCATGCTGTCTGCTATACTACCAGAACCAAGAACTTGTTTTTGCACTAGCGTAGTATTACTATTATTTGAGCCAAAAAATTGCGACCCTATAAATAAACCAATAACAAAGGCTAAAACAATCGATACATAGGCTGTCGATTTAACCATGTACTTACTTTCCAATTCATTATTCTTACTCATTATATTTCCAAGTTTGTTTTATATATTTTTAACATTAAATAGTTACCCTCGAAGTACTGAGAGAATATACGAAAACCTATTTTTATATCAAAAATAGGTTTTTAGGAGGGTATGAAACTATCTTATTATTTGCCTTACCAGTTGCAATAGCCTCTGTGGTGGTATCTTCCACCCATTGTTATACCTGTTTCTTTTTCGACTTTTTGAACATATTCTCTGCTAAGTTCTTGAAGCTCTTGGGTAATTTTTGTAATTTCTGCTGCGGCTCTTCCTGCTTTTGTTGGGTCTGGATTTGTTCCACTCATAATGGCATCGTATTCGGCTGATTTAGCGGCTAATTCTACCCTAAGAGGATTTACCTTTGCTACATATTCATCTTCAAGTTTATCTAAATTTGCTATTTGTGCTTCTGTAAGCTCAGGTGTAGGCACTGCTGTTTCCCCGTCATATCCGTTATGGTAACCACGTTGCATTCCGTGTGAGCCAGAATTTCCATTCCAATGTCCATTATTATGGCCATTATTATGTCCATTCATGTACGCAAACGCTGAACCTGTGTTCACCGCCAATACAGATATAAGAGCTAAGGTTGCTATGATTGTTTTTTTTGCCATAGTGTTTCTCCAAATAATAGTTTGTGAGAACTTATATACTTAGATAAAATTAAATTTTCATTAAGCTTTGATAAATTTAAGATATTATTATAAAAAAATTGCATGGACCACCAATGAGATACTATTGGCTTAAGAAGCAAAATAACACTAATCGGTATACTTTTTCATACTTTTCTACTTTTGTACACTTTCATGAAAATCTTTCGGCAATACGCCCATTTCAGTGATATGGAGTCTATTGAAGTTTATAACTAAATCGTTTAACATAGTATATCTTTATTTGTGGAGATTATGCTTATTTCTTACGCAGCCTCACCGTCATTATTATAGGAATACTCTTTCCCTCAAAAGGCACTTCATAAAAACCATCAAGAACAAACCCACTTTGAAAGGCTACATTAAAAATATCGCTGATTGAACGATGATAATAATTTTGTAGCATGGTTTGTCCTTCTTTGAGAGAAATTCCCATTTCCACAAGCAATATCTAGTACAAAGTCACTTTCATTTATTTCAAGCAAGTTCTCAACATTTGGTCGAACAATACCGCAATGAAAAAAGTTTGATTCATCGCCCATTTGCTCATCCCAAAATTCTGCATTTGCTTCCCATGCGCGAAGTCCATTATCTTTGAAATCCATTCTAAGTTCCAAGCTATATTGTTTTCATAACTCACTTCATAAAGTGCAATAGCCTAGACAAGGATTTAACAATATTGCCATAATATTTCAAGCGTAGATTTTTTTTACAAAAACCCTCGACTTTCTTGAAAAAAATCGAGGGCTAATTCATTGATATTTAGACTGTATCTAATTCTATATTTCGGCAAGTGTTTCAAACCCAACTCGTGTTGAAATGGCGTGCAGTGCTATATTGTGTAGCATTTCGTCAACTGTGGTTGTACATTCAGGCAAAAGCTTTACTTCGTATTTTTCGGCAGATTTTGATATTGCTGAAAGAATGAATTTAGGAATATACCCTTATTCATTTTTTGTTTTGTAAGTCAACAAAATAGTATTATTTTGATGTGCTAATTTCATTAGCTGATTGAGATTATTTCCCAAGTTATTTAAATCTTGAATTTGTTGTCTACACAAAGGTTTAACCACTGCGGTCTTGCCTGTTGATAGAATCTCTCTGAATTTTTCAGATATATGCTTGCCGCTTTGTCCAAACAATTCATACTTATCTAGCAAATATTCAATATGCGAGAAGCAGTTTCATATTTTTTCTCATCTTCAGCTTTACGGACAATTTGTAATACATCAAAAGGTTTTATCTCATCAATTACCTTTTTACCAAGTGCGGGCAAAATAAAATTCTTCAGACGCAGTTTTACAACATCTAAATAGTCGCTTGAACAAATATTACTCTTCTTAATCAGCCATTCTTCTGCTACTTTTTCAAAAGTTAGTATATTTCTTTCT
>CAYJDN010000324.1:0-2429 GCA_964368925.1 uncultured Desulfovibrionaceae bacterium
TTGCCTCCGGCGGCCAAAGGACCACTTGGCCCTTTGGAAACCCCTATGAAAAATTGGCGAATTAAAAATCTTTAGTGCAAGCACAAGATTTTCAATTCGCCAATTTTTATAGCAGTGTCAAATACCATTATATTACACTCCATACACGCTTTAAGGTGATTTAATTGATGTGGACTGTTTAGGTTATACCAATATTCTTTCCTTTTATAATTTTGTGGGAGTGTGAAGTTTTTAAATTTTTATGATTACTCTTCCACAGTCACTCAGAGGGCGAAGCCCGTGGAGTCCATATCTTTATATTAATTTTTCTTCCATAGTATATTATGAAGCAAGATCAAGAGTATGCTATTAACTATTTGTTATATTACCACTTACAATAGAAAAACCTACTCTTATACAAGTAGGTTTTTCTATTTGGTGCTCTAAAACATGCTTAATATATTATACAATTACAAACCGAGGGCTTTTCTTACGCCTTCGCCGTAAGCAGGGTCTGCTTTTGCACAATGTTCAACATGTTTCAATTTAATTTCGTCAGGCGCGTCGCCCATAGCACGTGCAGTATTTTCGAATAATACTTGCTGTTGTTCTTTTGTCATCACTTGGAATAGCAAGCGTGGTTGTGTGAAATAATCTTCATCATCATCTCTATAATTGTAATGCATTGCCTCACCTTCAAGTTTCAAAGGAGGTTCAGCAAGATTTTGATTATCTTTCCACTCATTTTCATTATTTGGCTCATAACTGAGTGTACTACCATAATTTCCGTCTACACGCATAAGCCCGTCTCTATGGAAAGAGTGCATAGGACATTTTGGCGCATTTACAGGAATTGAGGCATGATTCACACCTAGTCTATATCTTTGCGCATCTGCATAAGAAAATAAACGTGCTTGTAACATTCTATCAGGCGAGAAACCAATGCCAGGTACTACAGCAGCTGGATTAAATGCTGCTTGTTCAACATCAGCAAAATAATTTTCAGGATTACGATTGAGTTCTAACACGCCGACTTCAATTAATGGATAATCTTTTTTGCGCCAAACTTTTGTAAGGTCAAATGGGTGAAATTCATAATTATCTGCGTCTTTTTCAGGCATTATTTGAATAAACATCTTCCAACGTGGAAAGTCTTTTTTCTCAATACTATCATATAAATCTCTTTGATGACTTTCTCTGTCCTTAGCAATAATTGCTTCAGCTTCTTCATCAGTAAGATTTTTTATACCCTGCTCTGTATGGAAATGAAATTTTACCCAATAACGCTCATTTTGAGCATTAACAAAACTGAAAGTGTGGCTACCAAAACCGTGCATATGACGATAAGAAGCTGGAATGCCTCTATACTCATAACAATAGTAATTTGATGCAATGCTTCTGGAAGTGAAGTCCAAAAATCCCAATTGTTCTTTGCAGAACGCATATTAGTTCGTGGATCTCTCTTTACTGCATGATTTAAATCAGGAAATTTCAAAGGATCACGGAAGAAAAACACAGGAGTATTATTTCCAACTAAATCCCAATTTCCCTCTTCTGTATAAAATTTAATCGCAAAACCACGAATATCACGTTCAGCATCAGCAGCTCCACGCTCGCCAGCAACAGTAGAAAATCTCATAAATAAATCAGTTTTTTTACCAATTTCACTAAACATGCGAGCCTTGGTATATTTACTAATATCGTGAGTCACGGTGAAAGTACCAAAAGCGCCAGAACCTTTAGCATGCATTCTTCTTTCAGGAATTACTTCCCTATCAAAATGTGCCAATTTCTCAATAAGCCATATATCTTGTAAAAGAATTGGGCCTCTCTTACCAGCAGTAAGACTATCTTGATTATTAACAACAGGTGCACCATTGACCATAGTAAGATTTTTATTAGACATATCTTCTCCTTTTAATTATTATAATAAAACAAAAACCTTAGACGCATAAAATTGTAATGTATTTCTAAATTAAAAGCGTTTATTTTTTAATAAGGAACAAAGTAATTCTATAAGACAATAGACTAAACATAAGCAAAGAAATGAAATCAACTAATAATGACACTGAGCTTGGCAGTAAATAAAAACAGTAATGGAGCTAATTTTTCTCAAACAAGGAATTTGCCATAACTTCAAAAAGCAAAGAAAATCAACTATAAACAGAATCTTAAAGGCTGTAAAACATTTAAAACAAATTCTATAAGAAAAAATAAAAAAATAAAATTATATTCTACAAAATAAATAACAATATAATCACTGAAACTTTGAGTCTGATTAAACAATATGTCCTAAAAAACAATTTGTCAATCAGTTAAAAGTCATATAATAGAACAACTTACAAAACTTTATTTTAATATCATATGATTCCAACAACTTAGCTAATAATAATTATTACTAATAATTCAAAGTCAAAGATGAAATACATGAATTTCTAAAATAAAAGGAA
>CAYJDN010000325.1:0-2030 GCA_964368925.1 uncultured Desulfovibrionaceae bacterium
ATCAACAGTAGGATCAAGAGAAGCAAAAATAGCATATCCAGTATAAACTTCTTCAATCACGTCTAAAGCAACAACAGAAGAGGTGTCGCCAAGTTCAGGGAAGATAACAACTACTTCTTCTTCTTTCTTTTCAACTAAAATACAAGACTGTTGATTTTGCAATAATAAAATTGCAGGCAAAACAGCATTATTAATTTCTGTTAAAGTTTCTTTATGTACTATGCGAGTAGTAAGGCCTAATTGTTTCACCGCCCTTTGGCATAAAACAGGAGAAGCAACGTCATTGCCTAAAGCTGAATTGATTGCACTAGGTGAAGCTTCTTTACCTTGCAAAGAAAAAAGTGTTGAAAAAGAACGTACTAAAGGTGGCACAAAATCTACTTCACGTGGTGCAAGAATGACGTCAGTGTCAATCTTTGCATCGTTTTGTACTCCGGCTTTAGTTTTGTCAATCTTTGTTCTTGCCATAGTTAAAGTAGCAAAATCGTCTGCAATCTCAATAGCAGAATCTTCTTCTATACCGTCTCGAACGGCTTTTTGAGCATCTACCATCATATCCATATCGCTCATCTCCCTCAAACTGTTGTGTGTTCTCATTAAATCAAAATACTAAAATTTTCTACTTACTATCTATATATATTAGAAAGAAAATTGAATCTCTGAAACGGGTTCATTAGATTCATCTGTCATAAAAGCTTCAGAATCAATACCAAGTTCTTCAAGCATAGTGCCCTGTAGAGCGAGTAATCGCCAAGAACTAATAATTCTGTTAGAAGTCATAATACCAAGTTGAACTTCGGTGCCATACAACTCGCTTTCAGCGTCAAGTAAATCTAACAAAGGTCTTGTACCAAATCGAAATTGACTCATATAACTGTCACGGGTAGAAACGTTATAGAGCAAAGCCTGATTATATGAAAATCTGAGGTTTTCAGAAACCACATAATCTTCATATGTTGACTTTACATTAGATAATACCTCATCTTTCATGTCTTGTAAAGCTTGTTGTGCATATCGCACACTAGCATTCGCAGAACGACGTGCATTTTCAGTTGCAAAACCATTAAATATATTCCAAGTAGCACCAACAGAAGCATTTAAAGTATAGGCTTCTTGATTTGGTTTTACATTGAGTTGATCATTATCATAAGTAGCTTGTAAATCAAGAGAAATTGATGGAAAATAACCTGCTCTAGCAATACCTACTTGATGCTTTGAACCTTCATAATCGGCCATCAAAGCAAGAATTTGCGGATTATTTTCTTCGGCAAGCGCCAAAATGGACTGCATGTCCAATATTTCTTGACTAGGTACGTCAATAGGTAAAAGATTTTCAGGAGCGTCCATGCCAGTCACTCTTTTGTAGTCAATCAAGGCAAGCTCATAAGAATTTCTAACGTTTTGATACGCTACTTGAGCACCAACTAAACGCCCTTGTGCTTGAAAAACATCAGATGTTGTATTAATACCTGAAGCAACAAGCAATTCTAATTGACCGATAATTTGCAAATGCATATCAACATAAGCAGAAGTAGATATAAGCAAATCACGCAATCTGATAATTTCAGAGTGAGCCACCAAAGCTTCTAAAGCTACTGATGAAGCATTATCAAGAACTCTATTATCCATAGAAATAACACGTTCATGATTCAATTCAACCGCATTCTTAACACCAAAACCATTAAAAATAGATTGGGTTACAGTAATTGCGGCGCTTACATTCGGATGAAATTCTTCGTCTATGCCAGATAATCTTGAAGACGCATTTGAAGTAAGACCATAACCAGCAGAACCACGCAAATCTATGGATGGTAAATAATTACCCATAGATACATCAACATCATATTGAGATGCCGTTCTACTTTCACGCAAAGACCTTAAAGCGGGTGAATAATTGATTGCTTTACGCATTGAATCAATTGCACTCACTTCAGATGGATTAGAGTTGTCAATTGGTTCAAAAGTATTGTCCATAGGAGCAAAAACGTCATCTGAACTTTCTGAAGAACCACCGATAATTATCTCAGTAG
>CAYJDN010000325.1:2040-2425 GCA_964368925.1 uncultured Desulfovibrionaceae bacterium
GTGTAAAAATATCTTCAGCAACCCCAGAAACTGGAAAAGCAAGCAATAATGCAGACCCTAAAGGAATAAATAACTTATTAAATCTCAAAACCATACTCTCCTAAACTAAAATTATATAGTATTATATTTTTTTGCTTCCTAAGCAATTTATACGCAACAATCAAACTAAAAAAAAGCAGTTTATGCGATACTTGTTCTGTTTTGTTTTCTAAAAACCACGTTAAGTAACACTAAATTTACCTTACAATACCATATCAAAAGTCACACAAATAAGAAGAGTAATATAATTTTGATAAAAGCAAGAACTATAGCCTTAAAACAGCGAAGAAAAAAATGGCGCGCCCGAAGAGATTCGAACTCCTGACCAATAGCTTAGAAGGCTACT
>CAYJDN010000326.1:0-2419 GCA_964368925.1 uncultured Desulfovibrionaceae bacterium
GCTCCTTTGGCCGTCGGAGACAAAAAAAATAAATTCAATAATAAAGCAAAATACCACACGCAAAAAACTGATAAATATAAAAATAAGAATAGGAATAAAATTAGAAATAAGAATCTAAGTCAAAAAAGGAATAAAACATATATAAGCGTATATCATATCTACCATCTACTAACAAAAAAAGCTAAATCCCAAAAAATCTTTTGTACCTATCATCAGTGAGCCATTTTACAGTTCTGATATCTAAATAATATTCTTTTGCGTTATCGAAGTTGATAATAGCGTCTTCTTGATATAGTCCCATTTCTTTGCTTGTTTGTGTCATGTGCATATTTGCTAGTTGTAGAGCTGCATAACTTGGCGCACGAAAATTTTCTATTTCGTTATGAAAGATGACATTTCCACCTTCTCTGAGATAACAGGGCGAGTTGAAAGCTAGGTAGTTCCTGCATGCTATGGGGCGCAATTGATATATAGAACATTTTCCATTTACAAGAAATGGACATGTACCATTTTGCCAAGTTGGGTTTCCATTCTGCTCTAAAATTTGTTTTTGCAATAGATCTTTTTCTTTGCCATTGAGTAAAAATCTTACTGCAAATGCGAGCCCTAAGCTTTCTAATGGGCTTGCTGGTATTGGCTCTATGCAACAATAATGACAACCCACTTTGCAAGCGCAATGACTATTTTTTTGTGCTTCTTGTTCAAATAGAAATGAAGTTGCCCCATCTATAATGGCATAGGCGTCGATGAGCAGACATAACCATGAGTGATTATTTTCATGTTCGGTTAATTCTACTCTATGATTTATAGCTCGATTTGCAAAGAAAGATGCTTCTTCTATAAAAATTCTTTTTCTTTCTGCTTCTTCTTTGAGCATTTGTTCTTCTTGCAATTTTCTTTCTTGTTCATTTTCTTTATTATTCATCATTCTATTTTGCCTTATTTGAGCCAATTTATTGAACGAATATCAACAAATAATTCTGTAAAATTATCGAAAGTAAGTGTTTGTCCTTTTTCTACTATTCCAAGACTAGCATAGACTTGTGATGTATGCGCATAAGCTGCGTAAAGTGCGGCTTTGTCGGCATAGATTATTTGTTCCGAGTTTTCTAAAGCGATTGAATGCCTACAAGAAATTGGTTTTAGCGCAGAAATAGAGCAATAATTTTCTAAATAAAATGGACATAATTCGCTTTTATTTTCACTTATATTTTTATAAATAGCTTCTCTTTCTATTTTTGGCAATAATTTTTGAATGGCAAGCCTTATTCCCATAGCTTCGAGTGGACTAACATCAATTTGCTTTAGGCAAAAATGTTCACAATTATTTTTTTCTTTTAGTATTTTATTTTTTTTCTTTATATCTTCTAATGCACAAAAGCTTGCCCCATCTATAATGGCATAAGCGTCCAATAAAAATGTAAGCCAAGGATATTCTTGTTCTTCTGGTAAATTTAGTCTAATTTCGTTTGCTTTTGTAAGCCAAGCAAGAATATCTTCTGGCATTTCTTGTGGTGTCGTATTTTCAGTATTATTAGTATTCTCAAGATTTTCTTTATGTTCAAACATCATTTGCTCACAAGTATGGGATAATTTAAGTATGTGTTTATAGTATTTTGCAATTGGCTATAATAACAAAAGGGGAAGAAAATTTCTCTTCTCCCCCTTTTATTTATTTGTCTTTATTGAATATTTATAGAAATTATTATTCTAATTCTTCTAAATATCTATCAGGACGTTCTTTTTGTTCTGGAACAACGATATCTTGGTTTACATATTCACGGTAGCCAGTACCAGCAGGAATGAGTCGACCAACGATAATGTTTTCTTTGAGTCCACGTAAGTGATCTTGTTTACCACGCAATGCAGCTTCTGTAAGAACTTTTGTTGTTTCTTGGAATGCCGCCGCAGATACCCATGAAGAAGCGCTAAGTGAGGCTTGTGTAATACCAAGTACTAATGGTTCAGCAACAGCAGGTTGTCTACCTTCAGCGATAACACGAGCGTTTTCATGCTTGAATTCTTGCTTGTCAACTTGTTCACCGATGAGGAATGTTGTGCCACCTGAATCGGTAACAAATACTTTTTTGAGCATTTGACGCACAATAATTTCAATATGCTTATCATCTATTGTAACACCTTGGAAACGATAAACTTCTTGAATTTCGTCAACTAAGTAACGAGCAAGGAATTTTTCGCCACGAGTGCGTAAGATATCATGCAATTCTGGATGGCCTTCAGTTAGCAAGTCACCAGCTTCAACAAAGTCACCATCAGAAACAGTGATATGTTTACCTTTTGGTACTAAGTATTCCTTAGATTCACCAATTTCAGGTGTAACCATAAGTTTACGTTTACCTTTAGATTCGCCAGCATACATAACTGTACCACCGATTTCAGAAACAACAGCCATATCTTT
>CAYJDN010000327.1:0-2412 GCA_964368925.1 uncultured Desulfovibrionaceae bacterium
TCAACACCATAAAGAGTTGCTAACATTTTTTGCGTGAGCCAAATATTTTCATCTTCGTAGCGCATTTCAACGCTTGACTGCACATCACCTACAGCAGAAATATAGGTAAGATATTCAGCCGCTGAACTTCTTATAGTTATTTCTTTTTGCTTTTTCATATTTTAGCCCTTAATTTCAACACGCAAAAGTCCTTTTGAGCAATAATTTCTTGAATAGATATTAGTAGATACCAAAAGTAATGACAAGTAATAAAATCACTTCAATCGTGCTAACATTTTTTATGGAAGTTTTGCAACTTGAAAATAGAGTACCAACAAGGGCTATGTTTTTACACATAGCCCCTTCTTAATACTATCTATATGCCCTAATCAAATAAGCTAAGTTGTATTTCATTGCTTATTCTTTTCTTTTTAACTTTTGGCTTTTCTATAACTTCTTGGATTGGAGCTTCAAGCCCTTTTTCTTCTATTTCCTCAACTTTAGCAATGCCGTTTAAATAGTTAGCGTAGTCCTGAAGCATATCTTTTCTCATTTTGTAGTATTCCGCACGGTTATAAGTTTCTCGAATCCTATCATGCCCAGAATGTGCTAATGCTTTTTCAACTACATCGAAATTATAGCCTTGTTCATTCAATATCGTTGAAGCCATCGCTCTAAATCCATGAACACTCATTTTATCTTTTGTATAGCCAAGACTACGTAAAGCCTTTAGTGGTGTGTTCTCGCTAAGCGCTTGATTAGAGTTCACTGGTGAGGGGAATATATAGTCACTTACTTTATGTTTTTTCATAACTTCTAAGATTTCTAAACATTGACTTGATAATGGTACAATATGTTCTGTACGCATTTTCATTCTTTGAGCAGGGATAATCCATTTATCACCGTGTATCTCTGACCATTTTGCTTCGCGGCATTCAGACGGGCGACACAAGGTATAAGCAGTAAATAGTAGTAGTGAGCGTACAACTTCATTCTCGATTGTGTTGATAGCTTCAATCAAACGGCGTACATCTGTTTCATCAGTGAGAGCAGCTCTGTTTTTTACTTCTCCTTTTTTGAGGATTCGATGTAGTGCTGTAGTTGGTTTTGCATCAATAAAATCCAAAATAATAGCGTAGTCGAAGATTTCATTGAGTATTCCAAGAATTCTTTGGGCTGTATCAATTTTACCTTCTGCCTCTAAGCCTTTGAGAAGTTCTATGATGTCTCTCTTTTCAACTTTATCTACTGGTTTTTTAAAAAAGATTTTTAGATATTTATCAATTACTTTCATTCGACTTTTTCTAGTAGATGGAGCCCATTCTTTATGCTCTAACCATTCACACAGCACCTGCTCAAACAATACCACTTTATGTTTTGGTTTCTTTAGCTTTCTTAGTTCGTCGTCTGCTAGGATACGTGCCTTCTTTAAGCTAAGTTCATTGACATTGCCTATAGTTACTGTTTTGTTTTTCAGCCTAACTCTGTAGAATTTACTCCCCGTAATCATAACGTCTACATATAAATAGTTTTCCAAGTATACCTTGTAACGCTCGCCCTTAACTTCTAATTGTTTTATTTCTTTTTCTGTCATTTTTATATCCTCTAATATTTTTTTGAGGAATGAAAAAGAACCAATTCCTCATACTACAATATGAGATAAAAAAAGGAAAACATTTAAAGTATTTTTTTGGGGGGGAGTAACCAAGTAAACGAAGATTTATTTGTTTCTCACGAATAGCAAAATTTGAATTTGCTTTTATGCGTTCTGTTAGCGGTAAAAAATCTCTCGTGATATTCCAAATATATATTGTAGGCTTTTGAAATATTGCCTAATTCTTCTGCGAGACTCACTAAGCCGAACTTGTATTTTACAATTGTCTGTGTAATCATGCTCATAACGATTTTCTTGGCGATTGATGTAGTTTTACTTTATTTCTTGCTAAACTCAGGCAAATAGAGAATCATTAATACAATTTTTTATAAGGTGAGATATATGACTTGCGAAATAATTTCCATTGGTACGGAACTGCTTACCGGTAATACTGTCAATACGAACACCGCATATATAGCAAAAGTCATGATGGAACACGGCCTTGATTTATATCATCAAAGTGTTGTTGGTGATAATGCCATAAGGCTAAAAGAAAATTTAAGCAGAGCGCTCATGCGTTCTGATATTGTTATAACCACAGGCGGACTCGGCCCCACTTATGACGACTTAACTAAAGAAACGGTTTGTGAGGTTTTAGGGAAAAAACTCGCGGAAAACAAAGAAGTAACTGAAATTCTTAAAGAGCTCTATGCGAAGTTCGGCGCAGAAATGACACAGGGCGATCTAAAGCAAGCATATATGCCCGCTGACGCAACGATAATACCAAATGAAAAAGGTACAGCACCTGGTCTTATTATAACAGGTGAAAACAATAAAAA
>CAYJDN010000328.1:0-2401 GCA_964368925.1 uncultured Desulfovibrionaceae bacterium
GTTTGCCAGAAGTCTCTCTTTTTGGCTTGTACTATTTTAAGGGAAGATGACAAAAAGACATTTACATCACCACTATTAGTAGAACACGCTTAAGCCAAAAAATCAAAGGTGGGAGAGAAGTGGGAGAGAATTGTATTTTTGCAAAAAAAGACTTATGTTGTTTTACATAAGTCCTTAATTTTTATGGTGCGCCCGCCAGGAATCGAACCTGGGGCCTACAGCTTAGGAGGCTGGTTTATGATTTAATAATTTCAAATAATTATATGTAAAAAAATATTTTTTATCACACCATTTATCACACGCATTAAAAATTATGCGTTTTGCCCTTGAAGACTATAGCAAGCTTGCTAATGAAATTCAACCTGCGTTATTTCTCTTTGTCTGTTGAGGAAAATTTATTTGAAATTTTTAAATTGATTTCAGTTTCTAGCTTAACTAGATAGGAGCTAATTGCTTCCCAGCTTGGGTAATCACCATAAATCATGCTTTGCATTTGGGCATAATACTTAGCAAGTATAGATTGAGAGTGCTCGGCAGGAAGTAAACAAAGTTCTCCATTTGCAGCTTTTTCATATCCAGCCCAACCTCTTGGATAGAAACGCTTTTTAAATTCAATTACTTCTTGTAATAGCTCTAACTGACTATAAGCATTTTCTTTAACAAAAGATTTTGCAAGTTTATACACATCATAATAATGGCGTGAGTATCTTTCTGGGATTGTGCTATTGGTTGGTCTGTGATGCTCTAGGTGTAAAATTGTAATCTTTTCCCAAAATGTGCGCTCTGGCTTGATTGTCGGTACTTTCGCCTCTTTCAATTTTAGCTCAGGTAAAGCCTTTCCAATAAATGATGTTAGCAGAGTTTGTTCATTGGGGTTCCATAAGGCTAATGGGCCTATTTCAAGCTTTATTTCAGGGCGAATATATTGATTTTTAAATTGGCTAGGTGTGTTTATCCATAACGTATATTTGTCACTTTCATCTGATTTTACACTACAACTAGGGGAAATTATTTCTATTATTTGGTTTTTCAAGGTTGTAGAAATATATTCTTGCGCTCTCTCGTTTATTTTATCATTGAAGCTATCTTGCTTTGTTTTTGAGGGTTGATGCATTGTCTCCCCATCTTTTAAGATGAGTTTTTGATGCAAAATTAAGTCTATATCCTCAGAAAAGCGTTCAATTATGCCGAAACCTTTTGACAAGGAAGTTCCACCCTTAAAACACAATGTTTGTACAATTTCTTGATTTTCAAAGAGCTTGCCAAGCACCCATGAAACCCAAAAATCTTTTTCAACAATGGGGTGGGGTAAACTCAACTTGCTTGCTACTTCTACAAAGATAATTGAGCGTTCTTTGGGTGAAAGTTTAGCTATGCTATCCATTTACTTTTCCTTAGCCATCTGCTGGGCTTTTTTGATAATATCATAAATCCAGATAGGTACATGTGTTGAATGTTTTGAAATTTCACCCCATTCTTTAGAAGAAAATTTATCTGCTAAATTTATAATAAACTCGTTTGAAATGTGCGGCTCACCCAATGTTTTTATGGCTTGTGTAACAAGTATTGCATTCGTGCTTTTTAAACCAAGCTCTTTTGAGTTAGTATGCTTAAATTTAATAATTGTTTCGTCTATAGCATATGTTCTGCTTGGACCAGTTGATAGGTAAAGATATTGGCTGACAATTTGAGTGGATAGACCTAGATAGTTTAGGGCAGTATTTCCGTCTGGATAAATATTCCAATTAAATTTTCTTGCGAGTGCGTGTGCAACCTGATTTATGTCAGGCGCAACATGTCGCCCTAATGTAGAACTATAGAGAGGCAAATCATAAATACCACGCATAACACGGCGTATATCTCCATCCTGCGTCAAAGTAGATAGGGATTCATCAATTTCTCTGCGGTTAAAATGGCTTATTAAATCAATAGCTGAAAAAGCCCAGCCTTGCTTATTCTGCCTAATCCTAAATAATACTTGCTCTTTTATGGAAGTCTTCATTTTTTCCTCTGCATTTTCCAGAAATATATACCACTTTTTCTGGAAAATCAAGAGCTATATTTTGCAGATGTTTTAAAAATAAAAATTGTATAAACAGAATATTACATATTTTTTGCTTAAAATTATGCTCATCATTTTCTGGAAAATTAACAATTGTATTTTTCCAGAAATACAGGCGTGCAACGAGCAGAAAATTTGACTTTTGCTTAGCAACGTGATAACAATAACTACACGTTATATGTTTGGTGTTAGTTATTGTTATCACGTTGCTAAGCTTCTTGGCTTCGAGGGAGGCAGTAAAGATAGGATGACATAAACACACTTTCGTAAACTGGCACACCAAAGCAGGGACACTGTTTTACATCATCAGCAAATTACTAGAAAGCAAAACCTAGAAAC
>CAYJDN010000329.1:0-2401 GCA_964368925.1 uncultured Desulfovibrionaceae bacterium
AGCTTAAATTTAAGTTTATCCTCCAAACAATCTCTATCCAGCAAAGATAGGCTTTGTATATTTTCCACTCCTAACGAGCCGACATTAAATACCCTAGACAGATCTTCTCCTAACTGAATAACTCTTTGGCGATAATTTTCGGTAGTAGTAAAATGCAAATATGCCATTTTGGTTATAGAATGTCTAAAGGCCTCGTCAATAGCTCCTTCGGTTGTTTCTCCACCATGTATATGGGCAATGGGAATTCGGGCTAAATAGGCGGCTGTAGCAATAATAAATGCTTCATATCTATCGCCCAAAATAATTATCAAATCTGGTTTTAATTCGGTAAAACATTTGGAGAACTTTACCAGTGCCATAGACATCGTTTCCGCAACGCCTAGGATGCTATCTTCTTCAGCCAAAATACTGATTTTTTTTTCGATGTAATAGCCGTCTGCTTCTATTTCCCGGTAAGTAATGCCAAACTTATCGGATAGATGACTACCTGTAACAACTAGCTGTAATTCTAACAGCGAATCAGTAGTTATTTTTTGAATAACAGGCCTTAACAAGCCATATTCAGCCCGAGTACCGGTAACTACACATATTTTTTTCATAGCTCAATCAACTCATCTTCGTTAAAATTTCTAATTGCTGTTTTGCCTAATATAGTATCCCATTCCATTGGTGAAATTCCTGTTCCCGGCCTTTTGATTGCTATGTTTTTTTCGGTAAAAACATCTCCCTCTTTTATACTGCACCCTGCTACTATGCTCTTTCGGGCTATGTCTATATTTTTTATCTCCGATTGGCTTGGTATTTTAAGACCATTGCCTAAGGCTAATTCGATATTTCTGATAGCAGTTATCATTGCTTTTAACTCATCAGGGTTTAGGCTTGCTTTATGATCCGGACCTGTCATATTTTTGTCAATTGTAAAATGTTTTTCGATTATAGTTGCACCCATTGCAACTGCTGCGATAGCAATTTCTATACCAATAGTGTGATCGGAATAACCTATCTCTAAGCCAAATTTTTCCTTTAAGGTGTTCATTGCTTTTAAATTCACATCCTGCAAAGGGGCAGGATATTCCGTAGTGCAGTGTAAAAGCGAAATATCTTTAGCACCATTGCCGGTTAATAGATCAATAGCATCCTCAACTTCTTGCAAGCTGCTCATGCCGGTAGATAGTATAATTTTTTTATTAAGCTTTGCTATTGTTTTTAAGTAGGGCAAATTAGTAATTTCCCCGGAAGGTATTTTAAATATCGACATGCCCAGTTGATCTAAAAAAGAAATGCTTTCTAAATCAAAAGGGGTGGACATAAAGGCAATGCCTATATCTTGACAATAAGTATTTAGTTCGGCAAAATCGGAATAAGACAATTCCAAAGCTTTTAACATAGCCAGTTGACTATCATCATTGCCGGTGTTTTTTTGCTGATATTCAGCTTTTGGGGCAAATTTAGATACAAGATTTTCGGCCCTGAATGTTTGAAATTTTATGGCATCAGCACCGGCTTCTTGGGCGAGGTCTATCATCTTTTTGGCTAGTTCGATTTTACCATTATGATTTACGCCGGCTTCGGCAATGATGAATGTACTCTTCTTCATTCTTTACGTACTCCCTATGATACTGTTAAGTGTTTACGGTTTGGTCATCTTGTTGTAATTGCTTTAAGATAAAGTCATCAACTAACGTATAAGTTATACCATTAACTTTAATGTAAGCTCCATGATATGGCGGGAACCAAAAGGCCCTTATTTTTAAAGGAATATCATCATTTTCCAAATCCAGCTTCATATCAGCAATTAAATCTTGGCGTGATTTGTATACACCGCCAATATTAGGAATTGTATTTGAATATTTGCTATTACTAGCCAATATATCCAACATTACGCTTTTATACAAGTCGCATTGCAGCAGCATCGTTTTTTGCTCAAGCGACTGAGCAGTTTCTTGACGATAATCAAATGAGAACTTAAATACTTTTATTATTTCACCTGTGTCTATGGCGTCATTCATAAAATGTGCACTTGCTCCCCATTCAGTCAGCTTATTTAAGATTGCATAATTATACCCACCAATACCTTTCCAATCCGGCAAAATTGCCGGATGAAAATTAATACAGCCCAAAGCAGGAATATCTATCATAAATTTTTTTATTTTTTTCCAGAATAAATATGAAATAATGATATCAACATAATCTGGGATATTTAAGATTTTATCTTCTGCTTCTTCAATAGAAATTACAGGAATATGTAATTTCTCAGCCATTAATTTAGTTGGCGAATTATGAAAATGGGAATCGGTAACTACAGCTATTATTTCATGTCCGGTTTTATATGTCCCTTCCAGCATTTGTGCTGCATATTTTTTTCTACCCATAAATAGTATTGTTTTTTTATTCATTTATT
>CAYJDN010000330.1:0-2397 GCA_964368925.1 uncultured Desulfovibrionaceae bacterium
GCATAATAAAAATTGGCTATTTGAAAAATCAAGTGCTTGCACGCAGATTTTCTAAATAGCCAATTTTTCATATGGGTTTCCGCTGTCGGAAACAAAAAAATAAAAAAAGTTAAGTACTAAAAAACATTACATAAATGCACAAAAAGCATAAATCTATAAAAACTTCTAAAATACGTAGCGTATGCCAGCAGTCACTTCATGTAATGATGGTCTAGCTTTTGAGAACAAGTTTGAAGAACTAAAGCTTACGTCGCTGCTTGTTACGTAGGTATATCTATAGCCCAAGTCAACATTAAAGCCTAATTCTGTTTGCCAAGCAACACCCACGCCACCTGACATTGCAAAGTTGCTTTCAGTTTTTTCGTGTATAATATTATCTAATTTGAGATTTGTTGTTACACGAGCTAAACCTGCGCCTATGGTGAAATAGGGAGCAAAAACGCTAGAATTATATATATCATAATAGGCATGAATCATAAATGTATTTACGCCAACACCTTGATCATATTCATATTTATCACTAGCGCTCGTTCCAGTAGAGAATGATGCAAGTTCATTAGTTTTCAAGCGGAAAACGGCTTCTGCTTCCACACGAATTGGTAAATATGAAGCGCTATATTGGAAGTCATAACCGCCAGCAACACCAAAAGAAGCGCCTAAAGAAATGCCTGACCCATTACCAAAGATTGATGGTGAGCCTAATGAATCGGTTCTACCAAAGCTTGAAGAACCTTTTGATGCAAAAATAAGCGAAAGTCTTGGGGCAATATACATCCCCGTAGTACCCGCAGCAAAAGCACTTGCAGAACTAGCTAAAATGCCAAGAGCAACGAATAAAGCTACAATATTCTTTTTCATTCTAAAACCTTATTTATTGTTAAATGATTGTTATCAAAAGCAAGAAGCAATTGCTTAAAAAATACTATTCTATTTAAAAAACAAATCTAAAATCTATCTTCAGCTTGATATGCTCGAACTTGGATAAACAAACGTGTTTCTTCTTCTTCTGTCGTTTCAGAAACCATTCCAACAATTTCCATGCTCTCGCTCACAAGGTCGACTAAATCCACACCTGCTCCCTTTGGCAATATACAAAATTCTTTTTCACTATCAAATTCAATCAGTGAAACTCTTTGTTGATGAAAACTGCACGGTTCAATAGTGCCTTTAATTGTATGTAATCCCAAATCCTTAGAAATATTTGCTGAAACCTTTGTCATACCAAATAAACCTCAAAATACTAAACTCAAATGCAAAACTTTTTAAATAAAAGTTAGACATTTTATTTTTTGGCTAAATTCCGTCTAATGTCAAGCTTTTTCGAGAAAAAATACATATTTTTATGCTTGCATTTCCATCTTTCTAAGAGTAAAATTAAGAAAAATTTAAAATAAACAATAATTATGAGCAATTACAACATGCAATATTCCACGCAAGCTATTGGCTTATTTGATTCTGGCGTTGGCGGCCTCACTGTTTTAAGAAGTCTTTTAGAACTTTTGCCCAATGAAAACTATATATATCTTGGTGATACGGCTCGCTTGCCCTATGGAACTAAAAGTAATGAAACTATTATAAAATATTCCTTACAAGCTTCAAATATTCTTTTAGCACGTGATATAAAATTGCTGGTTGTTGCCTGCAATACGGCTAGCTCTGTCGCCCTACAAGCGCTAAGAGCCGCCTATCCACAAATCCCCATTATCGGTGTTATTGAGCCTGGCGCTCAAGCTGCCTGCAATGCAAGTAAAAACGAGCATATCGCCGTCGTTGCGACTACTGCTACTACTCGTGGTAAAGCCTACGTGCGAGCCATTAAAGCAATAAATCCACAAGCACGAGTAGAGTCGATAGCTTGTCCGCTCTTTGTTTATCTTGCTGAAGATGCGCTTACAGAAGGTTATATTGTAGAAGGTATTGCAAAAAGATATCTTGATGAAGTTTTCCATGAAGATAAAATTGAAAAACCAGATACTTTAGTCCTTGGTTGCACGCATTTCCCACTACTTGCGCAAGCTATACAGAATGTAGTCGGCGATGAAGTAAAACTTGTCAATTCTGCTGATACAACAGCCCTAGCAGTAAAACAGACACTAGAAAATTTGGAAATTGCCAATAATGAGCAAAACCCGCATTCCCTCTTTCTCACAACCGACGATATTGAGCAATTTGTCAAAGTAGGGCAAGGCTTCTTGGGTGACTATATTTTTTCAGATAATGTAGAACTTGTAGATTTAATGTAATATCCTACAATACTATTAAAAATTTTCTTCCTTATGTCACTCAGAGGGCGAAGCCCGTGGAGTCCATGCCTTTTAGACTACTACTAAATTTAGGTTTTCACAAAAAAACTGGCAGATAATTAAATAAAAAAAAATTCCATGCAAAAGCAAGGAA
>CAYJDN010000331.1:0-2393 GCA_964368925.1 uncultured Desulfovibrionaceae bacterium
CCACATTAGCCTGGATTTGCCTCCTACCCAGGATATGATGCTTTTTTTCAGTATTGATCACCTCGCTTAAAAATCATTGTTTTTAATAAAAAAAGGCATACGCTTTCGTTGGAAAAGCGTATGCCTTTAGCTGGTATAATGTAACTAGAATTAATAACCAGTCCGGGGCAAGGCAATCGGCAACGCATAAACATTCGTTACCCAGCGACTAATATTCTGCACCCACTTATCACCATGCAGGCCGCCAACCTCGGCAATATTGACAAAGCTTGTACCGCCCAATAAACCGGGGCGGCTTATGCCATGAATAGTAGGTGCTTGCACCTGCGAAAATCCAGCCGGAGCTTGGCCGAATACGAACATTATCTCGGTTACTCGCTCATTTGTGCCAAGGCCAAGGGCTGTGGGATTTGCTACCAAGCTGTAGTTTTGCATAGTGGAAAGATTATCGGCTAAGATGCGGTAATCGCCATCATTTACACGATACATAACCTTGTAGCTGCCGGGGAAGTTGTAAGTTCCTGTATCAATGCCGATCAGTTCTACCTCCCAAGGCATGATGTCCTTCCAATAGAAATTATCCAGGCGGACATTGGAATTATTGGCAATTCCGGAAAAACTGTACTTGACCGGCTGATTGCTCATAACTTCAACCGGCCCGGTTTTATTGATACCGATGCCAATATTTAAGCTGCTATTTTCCACTTCATAACGAGCAATTTGACCGGGGAAATCCAGCCAGGCCGAGAAAGTTTCTTCATCTATAGAGTAGTTATTGGGTGCTTGAATTTCTCTTACGGTGTAGTGACCTAGCGGCAATAATTTGGAAACTGCTAAACCATTTTCGCCGCTGATGATGGTATCTTTGAGATTTCCGGCTCGATCATAAATTTCAAATACCGCTCCGCTTAACAGCGTTCCTGCTGGCAGACCGTTAGTCGAATTATAGTCAGCCGAGCGTTTTATGATTTGGATTTGCCCCCTTTGAGCTGTGTTTTCCCAAATTATTTCATTGCTTTTGCCATAGCGGACATTAATTGTTTTGTATTCTTCGTCCAATAAATATCCTTCGGGAGCTTGGATTTCCCGGATTTTATAACGACCATCATCAATGCCCTCGATATAAACATAACCCCTGTTATCGCTGGTATACTCACCGATTGTTTCGCCGTCATCGTCATAGAGTACGAAAACCGCACCATATAGACCTTCGCTGGTCAGATCATCAACTTTGTGAATTGTGATGTTTGTTACTCTTTCATTATAGAAGGTTAAAGTTTGAGTATCATCAGGGTTAATTACGACCGTTTGGCTACGATTGGCTTCATCAATGACATAGCCGTCAATGGTTTCAACCTCGGTGACGATGACTGTACCATGCAAATGGGATAAGATAATCTGACCATCTTCATCGGTATAGTACAGGCCTTTAGATGAAAGCTTACCACCTTCTTCGGCATCAACAAAAGAGCCATCGGAATAGGTGATTTTAAATGTTACACCTTCCAGTGGCTCTTTGCTGTCGCTATCCAATTTTTTTATGATGAGATTTCCTGTTGGCTGATTGCGGAACTCTAAAACTACCGTTTCCCCGGCCTTGATTTTTATTGTTTGAGGGGTGTCATCTAGCAGGTAGCCGTCTTTTGCTCGTGTTTCTTTAACTACCAAAGTTTCACCGGGGTTAAGAGCATCAATTAAGATTGCGCCTGCGCTGTCGGTTATAAATTTGCCGTTGCTATTGCCGACAACCTCGCCTGTCGATGTCGTTACCATAAATTCAACATCGGATAAGGGATTGTTGGTGGCGGCATCTACCTTTTTGATTAGCAAACTGCCCTTGGGGCTATTGCCGAAATAAACCTGCACCACATCCTGTTCTTCGCCGGAAAGATAAACAGTTTGCGGCTCTGAATCCAGCACATAACCATCGGGAACGGCGATTTCCTCAATGACATAGGTTCCGGCTGCCATGCCTGTAACGGTAAAACTGCCATTAGTTTTGGTTTTGTAAGTGCCAATGACAGTACCGCCTGTGCCGGAAGTGCCATTTAGATACTTAATCTGAAAGGTAACACCCTCAACCGCTTGACCTGTTGTTTTATCGTATTTCCAAACAACGATAGCATTTAGAGGCTGATTTTCAAAGGTAATCGTCCTGTTCTCGCCACTTTTTAGATATATTTCTTGGCTGGGGTTTTGCGGCAAAGCATAGCCAGGGGCAGGTTCGGTTTCGGTTATGGTGTACCAGCCGTCTTCGATGTGGGGGAGCTGGAAGATACCGTTTTCATCGCTAATAAATATGCCTAAATCCCGTTTTTCACCGGTAGAGGTTTTATTGCTGGCAAATTCAACACTGAATTTTGCTCCTTGGATTGCTGTCCCAGTGATTGCAT
>CAYJDN010000332.1:0-310 GCA_964368925.1 uncultured Desulfovibrionaceae bacterium
TTTTATGGACGATAGAAGAATTGTGCTATCAGAAGCCTATGCAAAACATGATGAAAAAACACATAGAGATTATATTGTTAAACTTGTAACTTTACAAGATTATAATGTGCAAATTCTAGAAATTGGTACAGAACTTAGAAACTCTATGCGCAAAACAATTAATTCATCTCAAAAATCTGTGAAAGTAGTAAATAAATACATGCAGGCCACTATTTAGTTTGTATCAAAAATTTTCTTTCTATTCATCACTTGATGAAAACCTATAAAAGAAATTTGCTTCCTTACTAAAAAGCAAAAGCTCATTATTTGG
>CAYJDN010000332.1:320-2053 GCA_964368925.1 uncultured Desulfovibrionaceae bacterium
TCTAGGAAAAAATTTCCTTGTTCCAACTGTTTTGCTTATTGCTTCTATATTATAATATTTTTGCTTTATATAGTTATTATATTCTATTTTTTATATTTTATCATTTATCATTTATATTTTCTTAAATTTGTGTCAAAAAAAAGTCCTTTGAAATTTCAAAGGACTTTTTTTTGATGCTAGGGGTGCGTTTCTAAATTAATTCTTTTGCTTTTTGGTTATACAGTGAAAAATTGTTTGTATTCAGCAAAATAGCTTACAGTCAAGCTCTTGCTTTATACATTAATAGGCATCGTCAAAAGTTTTTCTCTTTCTGCCATTTATGTTTAGATAAACTCCTTCAAGAGAAAAACTTTGTTCCTTGCCCTTCTTTGATAAAGTCACTAAAGCACTTAATTTGGAAACACAGCCTAAATTTACTAAATTTTATTTTAGAAATTTTTGTAAGCTATTGTTTTATTATTTATTTTTGTTTTGCTTCGCCAAGTGCTGCTGCTTCATCAACAATCCAAATAAGCTCGCCTTTTGGACGTATGAACTGCGCTGGGTGGCTTGGCTCTTGAAGAAGATTAAGAGCGTGTGAAAGTGGCTCATGTTTGTCTTGTCCGCTCACTAAGAAAACTACATTTCTCGCATTATTTATAGCTGGTAGTGTGAGTGTGAGTCTGTCAGCGTTTTTAGAGCGTACATATTGATCAATAACAATTCTGTCTTTTTCTAAAATTCCTTGTTCACCAGGGAATAAAGAAGCTACGTGCCCGTCAGTGCCAAGTCCTAAGATAAGGTAGTCAAATCTTGGGAATTCGCCTGGCGCAAGCCTAAAATGTTCTTGAAGCAAAGCTTCATAGGCCTGTGCTGCTTTTACAGGATTATCTTCGCCTTTCATTCGATAATACCAAGTTACAGGTACGTGCGATAAGAGTTCACGGCGAGCTGTGCCGTAGTTTGAACTTTCGTGCGATGGATCTACACAGCGTTCGTCTACCCAATACACAATAATTTTTTCCCAAGGAAGCCTTTGTGCCCAGTCTTCGCTTGCTAATAATCTAAATAGATGTGTAGGAGTTGCACCACCAGAGAGGGCTAGGGTGAAAACACCACGTTCTTCAATGGCTTGTTCACAACATTCTGCTATGTGGTGAGCTGCTCTTTCTACCATTGCGGAGGGGTCTTTATGAACATGCACCGCAAGATGTATTGATCTAGATCTACTTTTCATCTTTTTTCCTTGTTGTAATTATTGTAAATAATGAAATATTATTTTTTAGTTTTCTTGTGCTACTTCCAGATTGAGTATTTTTTGAATTTCATCACGTGCTAATTGTAAGAAACTATCAAATTTAGCCTGTATCGTTGGCGAAAGTTCCATGCTCCAGTTGAGATAATCTTCTGGTTCCATAGCTAGAATAAAAATTTCTGGCCTGTTATTATTCAATAATTCTGCCATGTTGAGCGAGTCTAGCAAGTCAATATCATGTATAGACATACGCTGTTCTGGGTTTTGAGTTAATTCTTTTTCAGTAAGACGGTAGCAAGTTCCTGGTTCTTGTTTTCCATGCAATACGTCAAGCACGAGTATGTGAGTGTAGTCTTCAAAAAGATAAAATATATCTTGAGTAAAAGTACCCGCTTCCATAATAGTTACATTTTCAGGAAAACTTTCTTTCATAAGCGCATTTGCTGCATGAACGCCTAATCCATCGTCTGTGAGAAGAATATTGCCAATGCCAAGAACA
>CAYJDN010000332.1:2063-2382 GCA_964368925.1 uncultured Desulfovibrionaceae bacterium
TTTATTTTGCAAAAAATATTGAAGAATAGTATCCCAATCTATTATTTGAATACATGGTATATAGCACAAATTATATGCTTTTGTAAAGCTAGAATTAGTGGCTAATTAGAGCATTTATTTATTTTTTTATTTTTATAGAAGTGTCAAAATCTCGCTTGTTTGACCGTAGTTCACGCTTTACGTGATTTAATTGAGGTTGACTGTTTAGGTAAGCGCACTTGTTCTTCTCTTTAAAATTTTGGGGAGTGTTTAGTTAATAAAAGACATGGATTCTCACGTCACTCGCTTTGCTCGCTCCTCAGAATGACACATCTTGTGA
>CAYJDN010000333.1:0-2371 GCA_964368925.1 uncultured Desulfovibrionaceae bacterium
TCAAAAGCAACTGGTTTCCCAATTGCTAAAATTGCGGCAAAACTTGCTATCGGTTATACATTAGACGAAGTTAGAAACGATATTACTCGTGAAACTGTGGCATCATTTGAACCTGCAATCGACTATTGTGTTGTAAAACTTCCACGTTTTACCTTTGAAAAATTCCCTGGTTCAGTTGATGAGCTAAACACAGCGATGAAGAGTGTTGGCGAAGCGATGAGTATAGGGCGTACTTTCAAAGAAGCACTGCAAAAAGGTTTACGTTCGCTTGAAATTGGCGCTACTGGATTTGGTAATGATTTTAGAGGAAAATTACCATTAAAAGAAGATGTTATACCTTTACTCAAAAGACCTTTCTCAAAAAGAATTTTCAGCGTTCGTGATGCTCTTCTAATTGGCATGAGCGTTGAAGAAATATATGAACATTCCGCTATTGATCCTTGGTTCTTGCGTCAGATGGAAGAATTGGTTCAAGAGGGCAATGAAATTAGAGATTTTGCATTGAAAAATAGTATGGTTGCTGAGAATCCTGAACTTATTGCCGTTATGAAAAGAGCAAAAAGTCAAGGTTTTTCAGATAGACAACTTGCAAATATGTGGAAGCGCCCCGAAGGTGATATCCGTGCTTTACGCAAAAAAATGGGCATCGTTCCATCATATTATCTCGTTGATACCTGTGCTGCCGAATTTGAAGCCTATACACCTTATTATTATTCAACGTATGAAAATTCTGTTCAAGAAGCCTATGTGCCTGATGATACAAAGAAAGTTATTATCTTAGGCGGCGGCCCTAACAGAATTGGTCAAGGTATTGAATTTGACTATTGCTGCTGTCATGCTTCTTTTGCTTTGCAAGATATGAATGTGACTTCAATTATGGTGAATTCAAACCCAGAAACTGTTTCTACTGACTACGATACTTCTGACAAGCTTTATTTTGAACCGCTTACTTTTGAAGACGTGATGCACATTATTGAGCGTGAGCAACCTTATGGCGTTATTGTTCAATTTGGTGGGCAAACTCCGCTAAACTTAGCAGAAGCTTTACAAAGAGCAGGCGTGCCAATTCTTGGAACAAGCCCTGATGCTATTGATAGAGCAGAAGATCGTGAACGCTTCCAAGCTCTTTTACAAAAACTTGGTTTAAAACAACCAGAAAATGGCACTGCTACTTCACTTGATGAAGCAGTGGAAATTGCGAATACTATTGACTATCCTGTTGTTGTGCGTCCTTCTTATGTTCTTGGTGGGCGTGCGATGGAAGTTGTGTATGACGATAGTTCTTTAGAAGAATATTTTAGAGTACACGTAGGAAAGAAAACCTTAGAACACCCAATACTTATAGATAAATTCTTGGAAAATGCTATCGAAGTTGATGTCGATGCGCTTTCTGATGGTGTAGATGTCTATGTAGCTGGAGTTATGGAACATATTGAAGAAGCGGGCATTCACTCAGGCGATTCAGCTTGTGCAATTCCTCCTTATTCGCTTCCAGATTTCATTATTGATACAATCAAAGAACAAACAATCGCTCTAGCTAAAGAATTAAATGTTGTTGGACTTATGAACATTCAATTTGCGGTGAAAGACGATGTTGTTTACATTTTAGAAGTAAATCCAAGGGCTTCAAGAACAGCTCCTTTTGTTTCAAAAGCAACAGCAGTTCCTTTACCACGCTTAGCAACTCAAGTTATGCTTGGTATGACCTTGAAAGAATTAGACCCATGGTCAATGGCTAGAAAGGGCTATGTTTCTGTAAAAGAATCAGTATTTCCATTCAAGAAATTCCCTGGTGTTGACATTATTCTTGGGCCTGAAATGCGCTCTACTGGTGAGGTTATGGGTATAGCCAAAACCTTTGAAGAAGCCTTTATGAAAGGGCAAATTGCTGGTGGTCAAAAGCTTCCAACTTCTGGTAAGGTCTTTATTTCTGTAAATGATGGCGATAAGGCTGAACTACCTGAAATGGCAAGACTTCTAAAAGACGCAGGCTTTGAAATTGTTGCTACTGAAGGCACAGAAAAATTCTTAGCTTCTTATGGAATTGAGGCTACTAGAGTGCTAAAAATGCACGAAGGTAGACCAAATATTGTTGATATGATCAAGAATAATGAAATTGCTTTAGTTATCAACTCTGCTTCTGGTAAAAGAACAGTGAACGATTCTAAGGCGATACGCCAAGCAACTCTGCATTATAGCGTGCCGTATACAACTACAGTTTCTGGCGGTAAGGCTATTGCACGTGCCATTGTTGCAAAAGAAAATACACAAACTCGTGTAAAATCTATACAAGAATATTACGCTCATTCTTAGGAATAAGGAAAAAATATGAAAGCTTTACTTGTGCTTGAAGACGGTTTTTATTTAGAAG
>CAYJDN010000334.1:0-1766 GCA_964368925.1 uncultured Desulfovibrionaceae bacterium
TCTAACTTTAACGATTATTGAAGTTAACGCCTTATTTTATTCAACTCTTGGAATAAATAAAGAAGAGCTTTCGTCTAAATTTGCTGATTCTTTTCAAAATATAGTTTTAGAGAAATATAGAGAAGAATTGCAACACCTTATACAATCTGCAAACAAAGAAGAAAGCTATACTCTACAAATAAAATTACAACATTCAGAAATTGCAAGCAAAACTTTTATTCTTATTGGGCAATTTTATCAATATAACGACGCCTATTACACAAGAAATTATCTTGTAGACATTTCAAAACAAGATGCAAGCTTAGCACATTTAACAAAGGTCAAATACTATAGTGAAATGTACGCTTCTTTCAATGAAGACACTTATTTAGATTATGACATTCACAATAAAACTTTGACTCTTTCGCCTACTTTTGCACAAAGGTTTGAGCTCAATGAAGTGATTCCAAATTATCCTGAAGCATTACTTCAAAAAGGCTTGATAAAGGAAGATATTCTCAAATTAGATGAAATCCTCATGCCCTATATTGCAAATTTAGCAAAATTTGCGCTTGAGAATGAGCATAAAGATACTGAATCTGTTATATTAGAAGATTTTGACGAAATTAAATTTATAGAAATTGATGAGCATTACGTTACTTTTTATTCAGAAAATAAAACACAAACAAAGTATACTGTCTATCTAAAGTTACTTTTAAATAAAGATAACGTACCTTTACGCATAATTGGCAAGCTAAATAACATAACTAAGCAGCAAGTACAAATTGACATGCTTAAAGTGAAAGCTGAAAAAGACTTACTCACAGGTTTATACAATAAAATCACGACTGAAAGCCTTGCAAACAAATTATTCAGCGAGGGTAATCCTCAAAAAGATCAATATATTCTTATGATTATTGATGCAGATAATTTTAAAAATATAAATGATACGCATGGCCATTTATTTGGCGATATTCTGCTTGCTCAGCTTTCTGATCATCTCAAAGAAATTTTCCGTTCTGAAGATATTATAGGTAGGCTTGGTGGCGATGAATTTTTAGTTGTCATGAAAAATTTCTCTACTTTCAATTTTGTGCATAGAAAGGCAAGAAACATTTGCCTTGCATTTAACAAATCATTCGATAGCGGAAATGAAAAAATAGCAATTTCTGCAAGTATTGGTATTGCTTATTATCCGCATCATGGCACTGACTTCACAAGTCTTTATCAAAATGCAGATAAGGCGCTTTATGCTGCTAAGGCCAAAGGCAAGAATAATTATGTGGTTTATGAAAGCGATATGTCTTTATCACAATCACAAAATCGCAGAACAACGATTGATTGCGTTGGTAACATTCAAAAAAGTTATAAAGAAAACAAATTTGAATATATTTTCAAGCTCTTATATAATTCTACTGATCTAAAATCTAGCATACAAAGTACTTTAAAATTGCTTATTGATGATTTTTCGTTTACAAGAGGCTATATAATCGAAGCAGATGAAAATTTTACAATTTTTTCAAAGACATACGAGCATAACATCTATTCAGATGAGAATTTTCAAAATGAATGGCAGCATCTTCCTGTAGCTGATTTTGATTATATTAATGAAGCTCTTTTTGCACATGGAAAGGTAGTTTTTAAATCTGTAGAAGATGCGCCTGACATTTTCAAGCCAACTACGTATAATTACAAAGTTAAATCAACTATGATATTCCAGTTAAGATCAAATGGCATTGCTTATGGTGCAATTGGTTTTGATGATACTAAGAAAAATTCGACTCTTT
>CAYJDN010000334.1:1776-2368 GCA_964368925.1 uncultured Desulfovibrionaceae bacterium
AACATTATAAAAATCAAAATTTTCCTTTTATTTCAAGTAGTAAGAACATAGTCATTAGAACAAATTACATATCTACTACTTGACAATCATGACAGATAGAGTTATTTTATTATAGGAAAAGCAAAAGACTTCTATTGCTTAACTTTGGCTTATTTTATAAATTTACTTGAAAAGAGGATCTTACTATGGCAACTCAAATCACCGATGCAAATTTTGAATCACTTGTAATTAAATCAGATAAACCAGTTCTTATTGACTTTTGGGCTCCTTGGTGTGGTCCTTGCCGTGCTATTGCTCCTATTATTGACGAGCTTAGCGAAGAATATGAAGGAAAAGCAAGCATTTACAAAATGAATGTTGATGAAAATACAGCTACACCTGCAAAATATGCTATTAGAGCTATCCCAACTCTTATGATTTTCAAAAATGGCGAATTACAAGAACAAATAGTTGGCGGCGTTAGTAAAGAACAATTACAAGAAGCTTTAGATAAAGCGCTGTAAAAATTATATAACACTCTCATTACGAGGATTTTTTATGAGCGATACTATTTACGACTCAGTTGTTATTGGTGGAGGCCCAGCTGGCATAA
>CAYJDN010000335.1:0-2367 GCA_964368925.1 uncultured Desulfovibrionaceae bacterium
ATCTAAGATTATAAATAATGTGCTTACTAAGATTAGCAGAAAAAAGCCCTTGTAAATATTGAATTATTGAAGCAAGGGCGGAAGTGCCTGCAAGTAAGAAGAGCATAGTATAGAGATGCGTATAATTTTCTGTTTTTTTGTTATACATCTGGGTTAAAGTATCTATAACATTCCCAAGTATAATGGGTTTTGCAGCAAAGAGCAGTGTCATTAATACGAGCATTACAAGTATTGCATACACAGAAAAACGTGCCTTACCAATATAGTTTATCAAACGCCTTATTATTGCTGTTGCTGATAGCGTTCTAAATTGTTTTTTATGTGAATTTTGATTCTGATTTTGTGGTGGTGGCGATTTTTTACCAGCAAAAGTTGAATAAGCACGCATCTTTGAAGAGCTTTGCAGTCTAAAGTTGTTTTGAAAACTATTTTTCACTTTATTTACATTACTCATAATCATTTCCCATTTGAGAATGAGCAGGATATATATTGCTCATGTCAAAGTTTTGCGATACACAAAATTCTCTGTATAATTCCGATGATAAAATTAACTCTTGATGGCTTCCACAAGCGACAATACGCCCTTTGTCCATAAGATAAATTTTATCTAAATTCTTTACACTTTCAATTTTTTGCGAAATAAGGATAATACTTTTATGCATGGCTGTTTCTTGAATTGCCTTATGCACATTTTTCTCTGTTCTTAAATCTAGCGCTGAGGTGCAATCATCTAAGATAAGTAAGCTTGAAGATTTTAAAAAAGCACGTGATAAATTTATTCTTTGCTTTTGTCCGCCAGAAACACCTATGCCCTTAGAACCAAGTTTTTTTTCATAAGTATCTTCAAAATTCATAATAAAATCATCTGCTTGAGCTATTTTTGCTGCTCCCTTTACCTTGTCTTGAGTATATTCTTCGTTTCCAAAGGTTATATTTTCATAAATCGAGCCATTAAATAAATCTGGTTTTTGCAATACATAGCATATTGTTTTGCGTATGTCGTGCATAGAATAGTGATGAATAGGTCGATTATTTATATATACTTCTCCCTCTGAAGGTTCATAAAGCATAAATAGAATTTTTATTAGTGTAGATTTTCCCGCGCCTGTTGTGCCTAAAAATGCAATTTTTTCGCCCTCATGTATGGTAAAATTTATACCATGCAAAGCATTTTGACTGTTTTCTTTGTCTACGCTATCTTTTTTCTTTTCGATAAAATTATAGTTGAAAGAAATATTACGAAATTCAATACTTTCAATAGTATGCAAAGGCATTTTTTCTACAACATTTTCGTCCTCATGTTCAACTTCAAGTTCAAAGATTTCCTTAATCCTATTATAGCTGATTGTTGCGCGTGATAGACTTGGAAAAATCATAACAAGCATCATTAGAGCAAAAAGAATTTGAGAAAGATAGCTTATAGCTGCCATAACTTCACCAATTTGAAGCGTGCCCATTTCAACAGCAAAACTTGCAAAAAGGAGTAGTATTGAAAGTGCAATATTCATCACAAGTGTAAAGAAAGGTTGTAAAGCTCCCATCAAGCGAGAAACACGATAACGTGCATGCGCTGCTAAATAATTCACCTTAGAAAAACGCTCAACTTCAATCTTCTCGCCAGAAAAAGCTTTAATAGTGCGTGCACCAACTATACTTTCTTGGTTTATGGTGTTTAAATTGTCTAAATGACGTTGAACCTCTTCATATAAAGGCTGTGACATTTTAATAATTATCCAAACTACAAGAGTTAAAATAACGAGTGCAACAGCTAATATTGAAGCAAAAATAGTATCCATAAATAGCAATACAGCAATACCGCCAATAAATTGCAAAGGGCCACGTATGGCAAGCCTCAAAAATAAATTTATGGAATCTTGTAAGATATTAATATCACTTGTCATTCTTGTAATAAGAGCGCCTGGAGTTATTGAATTTACTTCATTTAGACGTAGTTTATTTATGTGGCTAAAAGCTTTTAGACGCAAGTCTGCCGCAATGCCATTTGACGCATGTGCTGCACAATAGCCAAAAAGAAAAATTGAGCAAGCGCTTAATGCAAGAATGCCTAAATAGAGTAGTGCATTTTGTTTTATAACAGATATATCCGATTGTAAAATGCCATTATCAACCATTTTAGCAACAATTAAAGGAAGCTGTAATTCAAATAATGTTTCTAAAGCGATTGCTATTTGTGCGATGATAAAGTAATTCTTTTGCGACTTTAATATATTTTTCAGGCTAAATTTTTTCATACTGTAACTTTTTTAGAATGGTAAAACTTTTTTGTAGAAACTATTACAGCCAGTACTAATTGTCAATGTTTTTATTGTTTAAAAATTTACAAATCATTCTAAAATTCTATAAAAT
>CAYJDN010000336.1:0-2361 GCA_964368925.1 uncultured Desulfovibrionaceae bacterium
GCTTGAATTTCTTCTAATTTATCTGCCCAATCTTTATCAGATAAAGCTTTTAATTGTAATTCATATAATGACATATTATAGGCTTCAAAAGTGAGTACATCAGCGTATTTTGTATAAGCCTTATGAATAGCTAATTCAATACAACCCACTCTATCTTGTTGGCCAGTACCTATAGCGACAGTTGCGCCATCACGGACGAATAAAACAGAATTTGATGTAACACCAGCTTCAACAGCCCAACCAAATAAAAGATCATCAGCTTCTTTTTTGCTTGGTTTTCTAGCTATATAGTCATTTCCATCTTTATCTTTTGCAGTTGCAGGAATAAAATCGTCAACAGTTTTAATTCTATTCATAAAAGATTGCTGTAAGATAAGGCCACCATCAGTAAGACTTTTTATGTCTAAATAGGGTGATAAAGAATATTTATCTAATTCAGCTAATTGCGGAAATTCTAATATTCTTAAATTCTTTCTTTGAGCTAAAATTTCTAAAACGCCGTCAGCATAGGCAGGAGCAGCTATAACTTCAAAATAAGAAGTAGCTAAAAATTCAGCAGCTTCTTTATCTATTGCTCTATTCACAACAACTGCGCCACCAAAGGCAGCAATTCTATCTGCATAATAAGCTTTATTGAGTGCATCAAATAAAGAAATATCAGACCAAGCCGCACCAGATGGATTATTATGTTTTAAAATAACAGCAGAAGCCTTTGCATTGAGATATTGAAGTATATTAATGCCATTATCTACATCAGTTAAATTTGTTTTACCAGGGTGTTTTCCTGCTTGTAGCATTTGTGCTTCTGTAAGTGAGGAAACAATGCCATTATTTGCTTGCTTATATTCCTTACCGTCAATAATAATATTGCCTTCAACATGTTCATAAAGAGCCGCTGGCTGATCAGGATTTTCGCCATATCTAAGGCCTCTATCTTCATTATCTAAAGACCAAACTCTTTTTTTGTATTTTAATACTGTTTTATCAAAATTGATAGTAAATTCAGATGGGAAACCATCTTCAACTATTTTATGATACATATTTTTTAAATCTGACATAGTTTTTCCTTTTTAGTCTTCGTAGATTGATGTTTGTGCTATTTTAATAGGCATAACAATAACATTATAGTTCACATCTTGCTCACCAGTAACACCACAAGGACTTTCTACGCCTGTAAAGCAAAAGCTTACTTCTTCTGAAATTAAATTTTCTAAAATATCACGAATTTGACGAGTAGCAAAAGCTATTTTATCAATTTCACCACTATATTCAACTTCAATAATTTCTTTACCAGAACCAAGTTCTTGACCTTGGGCTGATAATTCTAAGCTATTATTTCCTAAAGTGAAATAAGTGCTTTTTTCCATTTCATTGTTGAATAAAGAAATACGATTTAAAGCTTCAAGCATTTCTTTTCTATTGATTTTTAATATTGATGGATTATCAATTTTCAATCTATCTAAGAAAATAGTATGATTAGGATAAGTATAGAAAGCACGTTTAAAAGAGAGTACTTCTGTTTTTTCATCATTTCTAAAAAAGACTTTATTATCTGTTATATTGAGTTCAATATCTTTTCCAACAAGCCATTTTTTCAATTCTGCAACAGATTTTTTTTGAATAAGCAAGCCATTTTCAGGTAAAAGATTTGCTAATTCTTCATTTACTAAATTAACAACAGCTAATTGATGGCCATTTAATCCACAGCAATCAATTCTATCTTCAATTTTTTTCATAAAGAAGCAAGAAAGTTGTTCAGCTGTTTCATCATCAGCAATACAATAGTAAGTTTTATCAATAATTTCTTGAAAGAAGTCGCCAGACCATAATACTGAATTATCTTCAGGATAGGCATCTAAAGCTTTGAACCACATAGAATCGGCAGTTGAAAGTTTATAAGAAGATTTACCTTGTTCAACATGAAGTAATTTTTTTTCATTATCATAATTTAGGCTAATTGTTGAATTTGAAGGAAGTTTATTAATAAGATCAACAAATACTCTTGCATTTACACCAACTGTACCTTCAGTATTTACCTGAGCTTTATATTTACCTGTAAATTCAGTAGATGCGTCAGTAGTCATAATATGTAAAGCATCTTCTTTTGCTTCCATCCATAATGAGCGTAAATAAGAAGAACCTGCTTTTAATGGAACAATACCTATAGCTTTAGTGAGTCCTTGAATAACGTCTTCTCTTTTAAAAGTACAATACATTAATTTAATTCCTTTGTTTATTGTTAATCAGTGTGTGAATTTGTTCATAACTCATGCAACTATATAAAATAGTACAAATTTTTATAAACAATTTTCTAACATTTTATGATAATAAGTGAACAATCTTATGCACAAATAATGTTTA
>CAYJDN010000337.1:0-2346 GCA_964368925.1 uncultured Desulfovibrionaceae bacterium
AAAATCCTCAAGCTTCTCAAGCTTTTCCTCTTCAAGTTATCCCCACTCAGTTTTTCTTCACAAAAGATGCTAAACCCTACATGCCTTCAGCTGCGATAAATGTCGACTTTCTTTTATACGGCGATGAAGCAAGTGGAACACATTATTTCACAGCACATCAAGGCGGTCTTACAGAAGAGCAAATGCTTGAAATTATTGAAGATATGAACAATCAAGCTGCAAATATTGCTGCGGGAGATATGTAATGGATTTGCTACTCGAGCAATTATCTCAAATGATGTTGAGTAGTTATTGGCTTGCTCCATTTATTGCCTTTATAGCAGGGATTTTGACTTCTTTTACACCTTGCTCGCTTTCATCAATTCCTTTAGTTATTAGTTATGTTGGCGGCGTTGATTCACGCAACACGAAGAAAGCATTTACTTTATCACTAATTTTTGCGCTTGGTTCAGCAATAACCTTTACTCTTTTAGGTGTGGTCGCCTCAATGGCTGGTAGATTAATAGGCACACAATCGACTTGGTGGTATATATTTCTAGGCATATTAATGGTGCTAATGGCTCTGCAAACATGGGGAATTTATGATATTATTCCATCAAGCTATTTGATTTCAAAAAACAATAGAAAAGGGCAATTAGGCGCATTTATAGCGGGAATTTTGGGAGGTATATTTTCATCACCCTGCTCAACTCCTATCCTCATAGCATTATTGACTATTGTTGCATCTCAAGGGAATATTACCTATGGGATTTTGCTTTTATTACTTTATTCAATAGGTCATGGAATTCTTGCTGTAATTGCAGGTACTTCAATTGGTTTTGTACAAAAACTATCACAAAACGAAGCCTATGGGAAAGCAAGCTCAATGATAAAGGTGTTTATGGGAAGTTTAATCTTGCTCATCGCCTTTTATATGTTCTACTTAGGTTTTTAAATTTCCAAAATTAGGGAGAATATTATGGGATTTTTCGGTTTCGGCAAGAAGAAAAACAAAGACAATGACGACACAAAAAAGCAATCATTTGAAATTCCAAGCATGGCCAAACCGCAAGAAGACGCCAATTTACAAGAGGGCGTGCTTGTGCTTGGAATGGGTTGTGACAAGTGCAAAAAGCTTACTGAAATTTCAAAAGAAGCTCTTCAAAAAATGGAGTCAGATCTTGAAGTAAAGCACATCACAGATCTTTCAACAATAGCAGCATTTGGTATCACCGCAACTCCAGCTTTAGTGATAGATGGGCAAGTGGTTTCAAGTGGAAAAGTCTTGAAAACTGAAGAAGTTATGTCGCTAATTAAGCAAATTCACGGCTAATATAGATAATACAATTCTAGGCTATATTCCTGTTAATAATGGATTAATTACCCTCTGATATTGATTTGAGCAATTCTTCATTGATTATATGAATAGTACGCCCTTCTAATTTAATGGCGTCATATTCAACCAATAAAGAAAGTTGACGAGAAACAGTTTCACGAGCAAAGCCGAGTAAATTCGCTAATTCTTCACGCCCAATATGCAATGAAAAACTTGTGCTATTAGCTCCTTCCAAGAAACAACGATGGAGAATGTAGGCAGAAATACGAATAAGAGCGTTCTTTTCACCTTGAGCCGCCAATTTATGCACAAACATTCTTTGTCTTAGCGAAAAAAATCTTAGTAAAGCACAAGAAAAAGAAGGGTATTTTTCAACAAGCTTATGGCATAATCCATTTGCAAGAAAGAGAATTTGTGCATCTGTTGAAGCAATGGCTGTATACGCCTGTGTATTGTTTTGGAAAACCGCTCCTTCTCCTATAAGATAACCCTCTCTAGAAATAAAGAGAACAATTTCTTTACCTTCCGAAGTAATTCTTCTGGCTTTTATATCACCTTTCATTATGAAGTATAATCCATTTGCATTATCACCTTCATTAAAAAGCACTTTTCCTTCAGCAATTTGCAATTTTTTAATATCTTTTAATATATTTTTTAGATCAGAAGAAGGAATTTCTGAAAATAAAGCAAGGTTTTGAATTTCTGCAAGTGATAAATTCATAGAACATTCTCAACTTTAAAGTAAAATATTTCTCTAAAATGTTATAAAGCTTAAATTATTCCCTATACTTTAAATAAACTATGTTATTTTCTTCATTATTTGCGTTTTTTGTCAAAAAGTGCATTTATTCCATAGTCTATTAATAAAAAAATATATACGTTTAAGCAAGCATTTTATAGTTTTAAATTAAATGAATTTTATATAAAATTCTGTGACAATTATCACAAAAGCTTAAATTTATTCGGATATTGTGACTTCAATCACAACAACTTAAATTATAATATGCTAGTCTTCGCTTTAACTGTATTTA
>CAYJDN010000338.1:0-2336 GCA_964368925.1 uncultured Desulfovibrionaceae bacterium
GTGGAATAAATATACTAAAGACTTGTTAAGATATGCAGGCAAAGCCCCTGTCTATTGGTTTAGGGGAAACCATGAAAACCATGATATGCTAGATGATTTTTATGGCAAAGATTTAGGCAAACATGGCATATTTCCTATGGAATGCGACAGTTTTCCTCATGCCAAAAATATCTTTTATTGTCACTCAGGCACTGTACTCACATTAGAGCAAACAAAAATACTCTTACTTGGCGGTGCTGATAGCATAGACAAAGATCGCAGGGAAGAATATCGTTCATGGTGGCGACAAGAAATTCCTAGAAAGGAATGTCAAAGCAATATTTTAGCTACTGACTACAGCGATATTGATATTGTCGTATCACATACTACACCGCTTTTTGTTCAAAAGAAAATGCCACTAGAACCGCCACCAAATCGCTTCACCTCCGATCCGAATTATCACGACCCAACAACGGACTATTTAGAAAAGGTATATAAGCATATAAAATCAAAGAAAAACAATCTAAAACTTCGGGTGTATGGGCATTTCCACATGGGTTTTAAGCATTACGAAGACAATTGTAATTTTATAGGCTTGAACGCTATTGAAGGGCAAAGAGCGTATTTTCCTAAAGAAGATTTCTATACCATCATCAATTTATAATATTGCCCTAAGGACTAAAAATATGATTTACTTTACCGCTGATTTGCATTTTGGACACGCAAATATTTTAAAGCACTGTAATCGCCCTTTTTCTTCTGTTGAGGAAATGGATAAAACATTAATTGCAAATTGGAACGCTGTTGTCAAAAAGCATGACGATATCTATATTCTTGGCGATATGTCTATGAAAGGAAATGTTATCATTAATGAAGTTATGCCAAAGCTAAATGGCAGAAAATATCTTATAAAGGGTAATCACGACTTATTTATAAATAAGGTTGATTTCAAACCTAATCAATTTGAATGGATTAAAGATTATTATGAAATGACAGCTCAAGCCGAAGATAATCAAAAGCTTATTCTTATGCACTACCCTATGATGTCATGGAATCATATGTGGCATGGTTCAATTCAGTTACATGGGCATATTCATGCAAAAGATGAATATAATTTAGAAAATGCAAGCAAGGGGATTCGTCGATTTGATGTAGGAGTTGACGCAAATAATTATTACCCCGTATCAATCAAAGCAATCATGGAATTAGCACGCCTAGCTCCCTTGAATGAACGCTTGAGAGATGAGGAAGCAGGACAAGTAGACGATTGAAATAAAAGATTAAAAACTGAAAAAGGGTATTCCACCATGAATAATAAACAGATGAGTAAATTTCTATCTTTAGTGCTACGCCACAAGCCACATACAATTGGACTTACTTTAGATAAAAATGGCTGGGCAGAAGTGCAAATATTACTTGATTTAATCAATAAAAAAGCTGCACATAAATTAACTTTTAAACAACTTGTTGAAATAGTTGAAACAAATGATAAACAAAGGTTTGCATTTAACGAAGATAAAAGCCTTATTCGAGCAAATCAAGGGCATAGCATCAATGTTGATGTGGAGCTAAAAGCAAGCTTACCGCCTGATATTCTCTATCATGGAACGGCAACAAAATACGAAGAGGCTATCGACGCTCTTGGGCTTCGTGCAAAAACAAGGCTGCATGTACACTTATCAGCTGATATTGAAACAGCACTAAAAGTTGGAGCTAGGCATGGTAAAGTAATAGTATACAAAGTTGATGCTAAATCTATGCGAGAAGAAAAGCATATCTTTTATCTTTCAGAAAACAATGTGTGGCTTACAGATAAAGTACCAGCAGATTTTTTAGAAAAAATATGTTAGAAACACATTCTAAAATTATTAAACTAAGGGTTATAGCAATATTTATAGGGAGCTACATCAATGCCAACAGCGAATATAAAAGTTAACTACCATTGCCATTCATGGCATAGTGACGGTAAATTTACACCTGAACAGCTTGTGCAAAACCTTCATAAAGAGGGGGTAACACATTTTGCTTTGACTGACCACGATACGATTGAAGGTGTTATTGAAGCACAAAAAGTAGCAGATGAATATAATATGCACTGTTATACAGGTATTGAAATAACTGCTTGCCTTGATCCTGATGAGTATGAATATTGTCATATCTTAGGCTATGATTTTGACTATGCTTTAATGGATAAAGCTTTAGATGAATTCTATAATGGCACAAAACGAGATTTAAGAGCTACGCATCAAGTAACTCATTTATCGCCTCGAAGAGCTATTGAAGCGATACATAAATCTAAGGGGATAGCCATATTGGCGCATCCTTTTGATATTATATGTTTTATGAAATATAGAATT
>CAYJDN010000339.1:0-2297 GCA_964368925.1 uncultured Desulfovibrionaceae bacterium
CTCATTCTTTTATTTGCTGAACTTTGCGCTACAAAAAAAGGTATAGATTTCAAGTTAGAAGATGTGCTTCCAAGTGCTACTGCTCTTGAAATGGTGCACACATATTCACTTATTCACGACGACTTGCCCGCTATGGACAATGACGACTTAAGACGTGGAAAACCTACATGTCATGTTAAATTTAATGAAGCATTAGCCATACTTACTGGCGATGCACTACTCACAGATGCCTTTAGTGTATTTATGCAATCTAATTTTGAAAAAGAGCATATATTAAATGCTTTAAATCTTTTTATACAATGTGCTGGTTCAAGAGGCATGGTTGCAGGTCAAGTTCTTGATATGTCTATGGAAAGTGAAGAAAGTCTTTCAAGATTAAAAGGGCAAGACAATGACGATTTCGCACTTTTGAAAGAAATGAATGCAAGAAAAACGGGTGACTTACTAAAAGCTTCATGTTGTATTCCTGCTTTGCTTTACAATATGGATAAAAACTTTTATGAATGTTCTGAAACTTTTGCTATCCATTTTGGACTTGCCTTTCAAATAAGTGATGATATAATGGATATTATCAGCGATTCTGCCACAATGGGTAAACCGCAAGGTTCTGATGTAGCAGCAAATAAAGCGACTTGGGTGACTGTTTTTGGACTTGAAAGAGCCAAAGAAGAAGTAGTCAATCATATAGCATTAGCGCAAAATGCCCTAAATTCTATGCAAGACTTCATTTCTGCCGATTCTTACCCAATGCAAGCCTTAACAAGCTTGCTAACTAGCCTAAATAATAGAGTAATATAAAAGGAATACCATGACTAGCCTATTGGAAAAATACTATTTTCCGCAGTCAATTAAGAAAATGACTTTGCAAGAGAAGCTTGAACTTGCTAAGGAAGTACGAGCTCTTATAATAGAAACCGTAACCACTAATGGCGGGCATCTTGCGCCCTCACTTGGTACGGTAGAGCTTACAATTGCTCTTCTTTCTGTTTTTGATCCAAGTGAAGATAAGGTTATTTGGGACGTAGGTCATCAAAGCTATGCATGGAAAATCCTTACTGATAGACATAAAAATTTCAACACTTTACGCACACATAACGGCATTTCTGGTTTTCCTAATCCAAGCGAAAGCCCCTATGATCACTTCATAGCAGGGCATGCAGCTACTTCAATTTCTGCGGCTTTAGGTAAGGCTTATGCAAGAGATTTGCTCAAAAAAGATTCTCATGTGATCGCCGTTATTGGTGATGGCGCATTAACTGGCGGCATGGCTTTTGAAGCGCTTAATCAAGCTGGCGAACTAGGCAAGCAACTTATTGTTATATTAAATGATAATAATATGTCAATTTCTCCGAATGTTGGCGCTGTTTCTCGTTTTATTTCTGGTAATTTATCAAATTCTCTTGCGCTTAGCATAAAAAGCGCTGTAAAAGATTTTCTATACCACAATCCTAAAGGTAAGAAATTTTTGAAGTTTTTAAAAAGAGGCGAACAGTCATTTAAATCTTTCACAACTTTTGGTTCTTTGTTTGAAGCCTTCGACTTCAACTATATTGGCCCTGTAGACGGGCACGACACTGAACAATTGATAGAGCATTTACAAAAAGCCGTTCAAGCAAAAGTGCTTACACAGCCTGTTTTACTGCATGTGAAAACCACCAAGGGCAAGGGCTATGCACCTGCTGAACAAAATCCTACAAAATTTCATGGAATTGCAAGTTTAGAGCCTGAAACGGGCTTATTGCCTCCGCAAAGTGTGAAAGAAGATTTTCCTTCTGCTACAGCTTCTTTTTCTTATGCTATCAATAAATTAGCGCAAAAAGATGATAAAATCATTGCTATAACTGCGGCAATGACCGAAGGTACTGGACTATTAAGATTTAAAGAAGATTATCCTGAACGCTGCATTGATGTTGGCATTTGCGAGCAACACGCCGTCACCTTTGCCGCTGGCCTTGCAACCGAAGGTTTCATTCCTATCGTCGCCATATATTCCACCTTCTTACAAAGAGCCTACGATCAAATTATACATGATGTTTGTATACAAAATTTGCACGTGGTCTTTTGTATTGATAGGGCTGGCCTTGTTGGCGAAGATGGGCCTACGCATCATGGCGTCTTTGATCTTTCATTCTTGCGCTCAATTCCAAATATGCAAATCCTTGTTCCCTCAAGTCCCAATGATTTTTATGACTGCTTTGCAACAGCCATTTACACTGACGGGCCAATAGCATTACGCTATCCACGTGGGAAAAGTAGCGTTCCTCTATACAAGCACAATCAAGAATATACTTTAATTC
>CAYJDN010000340.1:0-2293 GCA_964368925.1 uncultured Desulfovibrionaceae bacterium
GGGAGGGAAAACCTAAACTTTTTCAAAAGTTTTGGTTTTCCCTCCCCCAACTCCAATAAACACTCTATACAGCAGGATACCTGCCGCAGCAGAATTTTCCTTCGGGACAGGTCTTAGTTTTTTCGCATTTTGCGCCTTGATTATCGAAAATCTCGGGCAATACATTTCTGCAATGCTTGAGCATTTGATTTGCAACACTTCTTATTTCCCATTGTGCTCTTGTACAACATCTGTGATGAAAGAAGTTGATGAGCGAGCGCACGTTCATAGTTACGACTATATTCGATACGGCGGCTTGCGGGAGAACAAATCTTGCGTCTTCGTTTGCTTTAGATTGATCGTTTGTTGCTTCGCTTAGGAGAGATTGAAGCTCTTCATAGGCTTGAGCAATGGTGTCCATGCATGCATTGTATTTTTCTAGGGCTTCGGGCTTTTTTTCAATGCTTGGCGGGGTGATGTATTGAAAATCTTTTGCGCTTACGTAGCGTTGACTTTGCTGTGAAAAGGACGCTATTCGGTGCCTTACGAGCTGATGTGTGAGCGCACGAGAAACATTTCCGAGGGCAAAGGTGAAGTTTACGTGCTCAATGGGGCTTTCATGGCCTGATGACACAACTTTACGAATGAAGTCGGCTTGTTTTTCTCTTGTGATTTTTTCATTTTCAATATCATTCCACATATCACCGACAAAACCTGCATGATAACATTGCCTAAAGGCTACGTATATCACGGAAAGCGGATCGGGGGTATGCCCTAGTAATTCAACGCGTGCTTTGATAGTCATTTTATAACTCTTTACCAACGTGTTTAATGAGTCTTAACAATTGGTTAGTGAAGCCAGCTTCATTGTCATACCAAATGATGAGTTTTAGCATTGTTTCGTCCATAACAGCTGTTGACATTGCGTCTACTACGCCGCCATGTGTCATACCAGTGTAGTCGATAGAAACTAATGGTTCTTCATTGAAGCCCATGTTTCCATTGAGGAAAGTTTCAGAAGCTTCTTTGAGAACTGCGTTAACTTCTTCTTTTGTCACTTTCTTTTCGAGTTCTGCGGTGAGGTCGACAAGTGATACATTTGGCACTGGAACACGAATAGCTGAACCGTCGATTTTCCCTTTGAGTGGTGGGTATACTAGGCCAGTAGCTTTTGCAGCGCCTGTAGTTGTTGGAATCATGCTCATAGCACATGCACGTGAACGGCGTGGATCTTTGTGAGAACCGTCAAGAATACGCTGACTCATGGTGTAGGAGTGAACGGTGGTCATAAGGGCATGTTTAATGCCGAAACATTCGTTTATTACTTTTGCTGCAGGAGCTAGACAGTTAGTTGTGCATGAAGCGGCAGAAAGTACGTGATGATTAGCAGGATCGTAATCATCGTGGTTTACACCCATAACGATAGTCACATCTGCACCGCTAGCTGGAGCGGACATGATAACTTTTTTTGCGCCTTGCTCTAAATGTTTTGACAAAGCGGCATGATCTTTAATTGTGCCAGTAGATTCAACAGCAATATCAATATTGTAATCATTCCAAAGCCATGTGTTTGTAGCTTGTCTTGTTACAGGATAGTGCTTGCCATTTACGATTAATCCGTCTTCGTCGTAGCTGACAGGGAAATTTACTGTACCATGCACAGAATCATACTTTAAAAGGCGTGCAAGATCTTGATTGCTCGCTCTTGCGTTTATTACTAATTCAATATCGTTTTCATTTGCCAAAAGGCGGGTTAAATAACGACCAATACGCCCGAAACCATTTAATCCAATACGTAGAGCCATATATCTCTCCTTAATATGTTTTTCAAACTTTTATTTGTGTATATAATTAGCGATAGAATACATAAGATTATAATAAAATTTAGAAAATTATCTATGATAAGCATCAAAATTATTATTGAAAAATATGCTCAATTTTAGGCTAAAATATACACTTTACACGCAAACTATATAAGACCTCTGCACAATTGATTTTTTCTGCAAAACTCTTGCCTTTGGTAAAATGATAGACTTGCGTGTAAATTTATAATTTATTTTCTTTGTTGTAGTGTTGCTTAAGCTTTTCCGCTACAACCAAGAACGTTTTTAATCTTACGCTGTACCATATTCTTTACAGCTTCACGTGCTGGCTTCAAATAGCCACGTGGGTCAAATTCAGCAGGATTTTCTGCAAGGAATTTACGAATATTACCAGTCATGCCAAGGCGAATGTCAGAATCAATATTGATTTTACATACAGCCATAGCAGCCGCTTTTCTCAACATATCTTCAGGAATACCACGAGCTGAACC
>CAYJDN010000341.1:0-2282 GCA_964368925.1 uncultured Desulfovibrionaceae bacterium
AATTTAAAAAAATAAAAGCCATTCTATGTTTCCATAAAATGGCTCTTTTGAGTCTGCTATAAGCCGGGTTTTGTACGTGTAAACACGTGGCTATCATTCCTCTAGACTTTGCATTACTACAAAGCTCAAGCAACCTACCCGAGAATAGTATTTTAGCGAGTTAGAGCTAAAATGTGGCTGGGCGGCCTTATTCTCCTATTTGGTCTTGCTTCAGGCGGGGCTTGTCCAACTACAAAGGTCACCCCCTGCATTGGTAGTCTCTTACACTACCTTTTCACCCTTACCATAAATGGCGGTTCTTTTCTGTGACGCTATCCAAGGATCACTCCTCCTGGGGATTACCCAGCGCCTTGCCCAATGAAGCCCGGACTTTCCTCCCTACTTATAAATAAGTACAGCGATAGCCCACATAACTCAAAAATATAATCTATTCAGCGCTTTCTTGTGCTTCTTCAACTACTTCTTCATCTTTCTTGAAGTGCTGTGCCCAAAAGACTAAACGCTGACAATTCGGACATGAAATAATTTGCTGTGCTCTTTGCAATTCATTATAAACTTGTGGTGGAATAGCAATGTTACAACCAGAACAAATACCAGAATTAACACTAACAATGACAGGGTGTTCTAATCTTTTACGAATAAATTCATAGCGTGTAAGAATTGGAGCTGGAATATGCTGAGTTGTTTCTTGGCGAGCAATTTGTAATGCTTCGAGTTCTGCTTCTGATTCTTGCATAATCACGTTCATGCTTGCTCTAGCTTCTTCTAATTGTTCATTAAGTGAATTCCAAGTGAGCATAATTTCTGCATGATTAGCTTCTTGAAGAGAAAGTTCTTCTTTTAGCGCAATAGTTTCAATTTCGTGCAACTTGCTTTGTGTTTCCATATTATCAAGTTCACGAGCAACGGCGGTATATTCACGGTCGTTTTCTACTAGCTCTAATTTAGTCTTGCTATTGCTTACTCTTGTAGAATTTTCATCAACTGCTGATGTAAGCCTCTTTTTTTGCTCATGTAAATGCTGTAATTTTTCATCAACATGCATTTTTTGTGCGTCACAAGCGGCAAATTCTTCTTCTAAGCTTTCAATTTGAGCTGGAATATTTTTCAATTTTTGTTTTAACGCAAAAATGATGTCGTCCACTTTTTGCAATTCAACAAGTTGCTCAATTTGGTTTAAATAAAGACTCATACTTTCTCCAATTAATTTATAGTGATAAAGGGATTTTTACTAGAAATAAAAGTCACTTTTATAGGTAATATTTCTGCTAAATGCTGACTAAATCTACGCATCATTTCTTCTTCTAGCGAAAAATGTCCTACATCAAGCAGGAAAGTAGATGCTTCAACATCTGCAACAATATCAAGGGCCGTGTGGTATTTCACATCGCCAGTGATAAAAATATCAGCATTTGCTTCTTTTGCCAAGTGGTAAAGGCCAGAGCCTGAACCTGTGCAAAAAGCAATTTTTTGCAACATCTTATGTGCCATATCAGAAGAATTTATGTCTTTACCAATAAGTCGAAAATCTGACTTAGTCATAAATGGCATGACTTCAACTAGCTTTGCACACAAATCAGCAAGACTGATCGGCTTTTGCAAAGATCCTATAGTACCAAAATGTTCAATAGAATCAAGCTCAAAAATATCTTGTAAATCTAAATCCTTAGCAAGCCACGAACTAAAACCATTAAATTTCGCATCAAGGCTTGTGTGTGCGCTATATAAAAGTGCGTCATGCTTTATCAGGCTTTGAGTGATATAAAACAGTGCATTTTTCTTTGCTAAGGTGTAGGGTGAAAGGGCCAATGGGTGATGCGTCAAAATAAAATCGGCATTGTGGGCAAGTGCTTGTTTTATCCCGTCAATAGTAGGATCAAGCATAACTGCAACATGAGAAATTTCTTCTTGCGTACTCTCAATTTGAATACCAGAAAAATCCCAAGCGGCTTGCAATTCTAAGGGCGCATATTCTTCTATCTTGTTGATAAGATTGTATTTTTGCATAGCACTGCCTTGTTTTAATTTTATTTCTTATAGGCGATTTCCTTTCACTTGTCAAGTTTTATAGCTCATACGTAGTATTTTGATTTAGCCTTTCTTGACATAAAGTTTTATATATGAGATTAAAAAGTCAACCTATTATTAATTAACCTTTATTTTGGAGAAAGTATGAAATCTAAAGTATATTTTACGGATATGCGTTGCAAGATAAACGAAAGTTTACTTGTTAAATTAAACAAATTAATCACAAAAGCTGGTATTGAAGATATTGATTTTGA
>CAYJDN010000342.1:0-2240 GCA_964368925.1 uncultured Desulfovibrionaceae bacterium
ACGTTTAACCAGAAATAGTTAAGGCAATGGTAAACGATAATAATCTATAATAGCTATAATAAAATATAATTTTATTTATATTTTATATAAAACGAGAGCATTTTTTGCACTAGTAACGCAAAAAATGCTCTAATTTTATTTAATCTGTTATTTTTTTATTGAGAATTTATTAAATTTTGAACCTTCGTTTCCGCATTGATTGCTTCATATTCTTTGCCTTGCGCTTTTAGCACTTGTGCATAGATACGCCAAGCTTCAATATTATTTTGTCTTGGAGTCATAATTGGCGACAGAAGCGCAGAAATCACATTTGCATCTTCATTATTTTCTAAATAAATTTTTGCAAGTAGAATAAGGCTATGCGCATCATTAGGCGTGTATCTTAGGGCAGTATATAAATGCTCACGAGCTTCTGAGAAATTATTATCAAGTAAGGCGATTTTTGCTAATTGCCTATAAGGGCTTGCTTGACTTTGATTTTTAGCAATGGCTTTTTTATAGTAATCAATAGCGACATTCACATTTTTTTCGTTTTCAGCTATAAGGCCTAATCTTAATAATGCAAAATAGGAATAGTCTAAAGAATCTAGGCATTTGCTGTAATAAGTTTTTGCTTGTTTTATTTCTAAAAGCTTTTCAGAAATACCGCCTAAATTGTAATAAATAGAGATGTCATCAGGAGTGAGCGCTAAAGCTTGTAGGAAGGTGTTTTGTGCTTCGTTGTATCTTTTCAAGCTCACGAGAGCAACGCCTAAGGAATTGAGTGCTAGAGCGTTGTTACTATCAGCAAAGAGAGCGTTTTGATATTCTTGTAAGGCTTCAAAAAGCATGCCTTGTGTCACAAGTTTGTCGGCTGAAATGGTGAGGGCTACTGAATCACAAAAGCTTACGTGTGGAAAATCTAATAATTTCGCACATTCAAGAGCTTTTTTACAGTTTTCTAAAGCTTCTGCTGGCTTAAAATGCAAGAAAGGATGCAAGGCAATACCAATGGCAATCTTTCTTTGTAAGTGTTCGCTCAATTCGCTTGCAAAATCTTTGTATGCTAATAGTATATTATTTTCATTTAATTTATCTGTGTGAGGAATAAAGCAAAGTATATTATTTTCTCCATAGCGTGAGAAAATAACATGCTCTTTTTGTTCGCTTAAATGGTATTTTGCAATAAATGAATGTTGAAAATATTGAATTATTTCAGCAAAAAGAGTGTTGACGGGAATTTGTGTTTGTGTGGCTATGTCAACTTGTAAAAGAGCAAGAGAGAAATTATTCACCCTTTGCCTTGCTTCAGCAAAAAGAGCTAGAAAATTAGTGTACTTATAGAGATGTGTTGGAGATTCACTACGTTTTTCACTTATTTCATCTCCATGCGCCATAAAGTCATCAGGTAATTTGATAAGTATATCATTTTCTAAGAAATTGTAGCTAGGGTCGTGCATGAGAGTTGGTTCAGCAAGAGAAAATTCGTCAAATATTTCAATAAGGCTTATATCACCTTTATAAACATTTTGCTTTTCGAGTAAGGAATTTTCATCAATATAATCATCTATAGCCTGTGGATTGTTTGCATATACAGAAAAGCGCATAGATTCACGCAAGCCAACATTTCTGCCTAAATTGATTATAACTTGATTGTGTGGCAGATTTTTTACTATAGTCCCGCCCTCATGTATGAGATTTGCAAAAGGCATAATTCTTTTCTTTTGCTCGCTAGCACGTTTTGCAGAATATTCCGCTTGTGAAAGAAGTGTATGTGCTAATTCTAAAGGATTTCGCATGGCTATGATGTTGTCAAAGTCTTGAGGAAAAAGAACATAGCCAGCATGCACTTGTATGTTTATTCTTCTATTATGCGCAAGTGAAGATTCAGGCAAGTTGAAGCTCATGCTTGTTAAATTTTGACAAAGATTATATAAAAATTCATTTAATTCTGGTCTACTATCGCAATTTTCGTCAGATACCATAAGAGCGCAATCAAATTCATTCACACGAGCTAGCATGCTTTCAGCAGGAAGTTCAGATAAAATTTTAGCGCTTAATTTTTGTAAACATTCTTCAGCAAAGATATGTCCATATTTTTTCTTATGTTCATTGAGTGCCACAAGTTTAAAGTAAATAATTCCAGCTGCACCCGATGATAAAAAAGGATTAGGATTAAAATCTGAGGGTTTTGTGAAGCTTTCTTTTATGTTTTGAATTTTTTCTGTCAAAGATTGAATAAGGCTATGTTTAGTAAAAAG
>CAYJDN010000343.1:0-2237 GCA_964368925.1 uncultured Desulfovibrionaceae bacterium
AAGTGAGTGTTCTTATTAGGATACTCAAATCCTATAAGAACACTCACACTGGTGCACCGACCGAAACTAAATCCGAACCAACAACGTCCTCTAACGATATATGCTTACTGCCGTCCTTGTAATTGAATGTGAGAGCAATTTTATCATCATATACATAAATTGCATTAACGAATGTATCAATCAGCATTTTTCTGTGCGATTGTTGCCTTACATCAAGTTTTCTGAACTTATGTAGCCAAAAGGTGACAAACTCTGCTGAGAGTTTGGGTTTTGTTATATTTTCATTCGCTATCTTGATTTCTAAATCTTCCTTAACGGCTTCCAGTTCTTCAAGTCTCGTCTTGGTAGACTTTGTGAGTATGCCTTGCTGTATTGCGTTAAGTAGGTTTTGGATACCGTTATTAGCTTCCTGTAGCTGTTGCTCAAATAGTGGTAATGTTGTGTTCTCACGCTCCTGCAAATCCATCACCATTGACACAATGGCTTCAACCGCCTTGTCGTCCATAACCATATCCATTGTGGCGTTGACCACTTTGTCCTCAAGCCACACCTTTTTGACAGGCTTCTTTTTACAAGTCTTGCGTTTTTTAGTGTTCACGCATTTGTAGTAATGGTAAACTTGACTTCGCCCTGTGCCACTCTCGCCACACATATATGCACCGCAATGTCCGCAGAATATTTTTGTGGTGAGCAGATAATCGTCCTCTGCCTTGTGACGGGCAGGGGCTTTTTTATTTTTCTCAATACGCTCTTGCACTGTGTCAAACAACTCTTTCGGGACAATGGCAGGAATACCGTCGGGGATAATTACATCACGATATTTGAACTCACCAATGTAGCGACGATTTTTCAAAAGCACATTTATGCTACCATAATTGAACGGTCTGCCGAGCGTGTTTGTAATGCCTTGCCCGTTGAGATAGTCACGCACATCGGTCATTGTCGCACCCTCTGCGTATTGCTTAAACGCTTCAACTATAAATGGTGCTGTTAGCGGATTTATTTGAAAATGTTGCTCATCGTCTATGACATATCCGGCAGGGACAGAACCCCCATTAAACTTGCATTTTAGGGCATTGTCGGTCATACCTCTGATAACCTTTTCGGATAGGTCGGCGGAGTAGTATTCGGCATATCCTTCTAAAACAGACTCCAATATAATTCCCTCTGCACCGTCTGAGATAACTTCCGTAGCCGATACAACTTTGACACCGTTCTTTTTGAGTGTAGACTTATACCTTGCACTATCGTAACGATTACGAGCAAAACGGTCGAGCTTCCAAACGATTACAACATCGAACAATCGCTTACTACTATCCCTAATCATCTCTTGAAATTCGGGACGATTATCGGTCTTTGCGGAGAACGCACGGTCGATATAGTTTCGCAGAATTGTCATTCCGTTTTTCTCTGCAAAAGCGGCACATTCTCGGAGTTGCCCCTCGATGCTTTCTTCACGCTGACTGTCGGAACTGTAGCGTGCGTAAATCACGGCTTTCACTCTGCATCACCGCCAGTCATCATTTGAAAAAGCGTTTCTTTCATTTTGGTGCTGACAGGTGAATTGGGGTCAAAGCACATCTCTATGAATTGCTTCATTTGGTCGTTGTTGGTCGCAATTTTGGGCTTGTACTCATAGGTTGTGCCTTGCGGCTTATCCGTCCTTGCGAAGATGTAATCCATTGACACGTCGAAGTAGTCGGCATAAGCACGAAACAGTTTGACGGTCGGGGTAGCGTTTCCGCTTTCGTAGCGGTTAAGGCTCGATTGTGTAGAGCCTAAAATCTCTGCTAATTTCGCTTGCGACATCATTGCACTTTCACGCAAAGTGCGAAGTCTTTTACCCACTTCTTTCATCTAAAGCACCTCCTTATCGGGTTAATTTTATTGTACCCGATATTTGAACAAATGTCAATCTTATTTTGCATAATTTGAAATTGCATATGAGAAAAAACACTCGACACTTCATTTTGCGAAAGTGTAATTTTCCGTTACAAATCAGCACCGTTTACGGGGCGTAGCATCTGCAATTTTATTGCAGATTTTGAGGGCTTGGGATACCTCCCAACAAGCGGCAAACAGGCAAGTGGCACACCACTTGCCCTGCTTGCCAATTTGCAAGGTGTGTACAACCTTGCCCTGCTTGCCACGATTATATACAGGTCTTAGAGTTTTTCCAATCGTTAATTAGTTCCTCAATAGATTGATACCGATTTTCTCTGTCATCACTTACCGCT
>CAYJDN010000344.1:0-2229 GCA_964368925.1 uncultured Desulfovibrionaceae bacterium
AAACTTGGAAAAATAATTTGTAATTTCTTCAATGCAGTAATTTAAATGTAGTAATTTAGGCTTGCTTGCATTAGTTTAAACTACTACATTTAAATTTATTCGTTTAGAATTAATCGCTCAAACCACTGAATTTGATAACTTTTATCGACTACAACTCGCCCACAAGCTCTTTTGCTTTCTTTTTTGCTTCAACAAGAACTTCTTTGCCCTTGTTTGTAATAGAATAATATTTTCTTATCTTACCTTCTACATTTTTATTTTCTACCGTAAGCAATTCAGCTTTTTCAAGATTATGGAAAATAGGATAAAGTGTGCCAGGGCTAATATCATAGCCATGATGCTTTAATTCTTCAATCATAAATGCGCCAAAAATAGGCTCTATAGCCGCATGATGGAGAATATGCACTTGTATAAAACCTAAAAATAATTTGCGTAAAATTGGGTCTTGCATTATTTTAATCCTTATGCTAAACATTCGTTATCGCATTTCGATATTGTAATTCGAAATTGAAATTCGATAACTAATTTCGTAAACAAAGATTATAAGAAAAAAGGCAAAAACACAAGGAAAATATTATGGCAGAAGCTTCTGTGCTATACCAGATGAAAGATGTATCTTTCAAAGATTTTATAAAATACAAAGAATTAGAAATTATCGAGGGGAAGATTAACTTTCTTATTGGCGAAAGTGGCTGTGGAAAAAGTACTTTGCTAAAGCTCCTTAATAAAACAGAAAATTTTTCTTCAGGCGAAATTCTTTATAAAGAAAAATCACTTTCTGAATATGAAAGCATCGCTTTGCGCAAAGAAGTGAAGCTGATTTCTCAAGCCCCTTTTTTGTTTTCAGCTACAATTAAAGAAAATTTCCATCTCTTCTATGATTACTGCGAAGAAGAATTGATTACAGAAGAAAAAATGAAATATTTTCTCAATCTTTTAGAAGCAGATTTTGATTTAAATAATGATTGCCACAGCCTTTCAGGCGGTGAAAAGCAAAGAGTGTATATAGCCATTTGTCTATCTATGGAAGCAGAAACAGTCTTACTCGACGAGGCTACTTCTGCCCTCGATAGCAAAAAAGCGAATAAAGTTTTTGAAAACATTGTGCAATATATCAAAGAAAAACAAAAAACACTCATTGCTATCAGTCACGATGAGCAGCTTGTCGCAAGATTTGCTGAAAATATTATTGACCTAAATGGAGTAAAATCAAATGACTAGCGCCGTTCAAATAAGCATACTAAATTTTTCTTTAATATACTTGCTCCTCCTACTTGTGGGTTTCGTCATGAAATTAAGCAAGATTTCGCAAACAAAATTGCTTGTCATTGCAAGTGTTCGAATGACACTTCAACTCATTTTAGCAGGATATGTTTTAATGTACTTGCTAGAGGAAGCGCATTCATCTTTAGTTATACTATATGTACTTGTAATGACAGTATTTGCTATCTATAGAGTATTATCCGTAAACAAAGAAATAAATATAAAATTTAAATGTATTATTGCTGCTTCAATTTCACTATCAGCACTTCTTATCATTGCATTTTTTATAAAAATAGTTGTGGGTGAAAGCATCGTAAACCCTCAATATCTTATACCAATAAGCGGTATGATATTAGGAAATGCCATGACTGGTGTTGCGCTTGGTGTAAAAACATTCATGGCAAAAATAAAGGACTCAAAACTTCAAATTGAAGTTTTACTAAATCAAGGCGCAAAACCAAAGAAAATTCTCTTGCCTATGGTAAATCATGCGCTAGAAACAGCATTATTGCCTACAATAAATTCTATGTTGGGTATGGGCATAGTTTCACTGCCTGGAATGATGACAGGTCAAATTTTATCAGGTGAATCGCCGATGTCAGCAATACTCTATCAAATCTCAATCACTATATGTATTTCAACTGTTGTTTGCTTAACTGTATTTTTGTCGCTAAATTTTGGCTACAAAACACTTTATAATAAAGAAAATCAATTCACATATTAAAATGTGCTTCTAAATTAATTCTTTTGCTTTTTTGTAATATAGCCAAAATTCAAATAGCATTACATAGTCTTAATAAATCATTTTCAAAGTTGTTCCCATAATTAATTTTATATTGCAGGCAGTAAACGAATAATGTTTATTTCATTCTTTGTGCCAAGTCTTAAAGGTACACCAAATTTCCCAACACCTTCAGAAACATAAATTTTTAGATCATCAAAAGTGTGTAAACCTTTAGAATAATC
>CAYJDN010000345.1:0-2213 GCA_964368925.1 uncultured Desulfovibrionaceae bacterium
CATCCAAAATCTTTACTATACTATTAAGTGTGCGTTCAGCACAAAACTCTTCAGCAAACAAGTGAAAACGACGTTTTTCACGCAGTGAGGATTTTGCGTGCGAAGCATCCAAAATCTTTACTATACTATTAAGTGTGCGTTCAGCACAAAACTCTTCAGCAAACAAGTGAAAACGACGTTTTTCACGCAGTGAGGATTTTGCGTGCGAAGCATCCAAAATCTTTACTATACTATTAAGTGTGCGTTCAGCACAAAACTCTTCAGCGAACAAGTGAAAACGACGTTTTTCACGCAGTGAGGATTTTGCGTGCGAACCATCCAAAATCTTTACAATTAAAAAAGCCCCGCTTCATAGCAGGGCAATGTTAACTATATATATAGTATGGTATTTGTAGAAAGCAATTCTAGTAGAGTTCGCTCAACATTGTATGCACTCTTCTCAAAAGACCAGGTTTAATGCGCTCTTCTTTAAGTGCGAAATAGAGGTTAGCGGCAATATAGTCAATCCAATCGCCAGCATCAAAACGTGTACCTTGCAATTTCACTGCAAGCATACCCTCAGATTTACACAAAGCATCAAGTGCATCAGTTAGCTGAATTTCACCACCAGCGCCAGGTTTTGCTTCTTTAATATAATCAAAAATACGTGGAGTCAAAATGTAACGGCCAATAATGGCATAATTTGAAGGCGCTTCTTCAACGCTTGGTTTCTCAACAAGCTCTGAAAGTTCCAGCACCCCATTTTCAATTTCCTTACCCGCAACAATACCGTATCTATTCACTTGCTCTCTAGGCACTTCCATCACGCCAACAACAGATTTATTGTATTTCTTTGCAATTCTAGCCAGTTGCTCAACGCCAGGATCTTTACCAAAAATAAGGTCATCGCCCACCATAACAGCAAAAGGTTCATTCGCAACCAAATGTTCAGAACAAAGCACTGCATGCCCCAAACCTAATTGTTGCTTTTGGCGAACAGCCATAACATTCACCATTTCAGCAACTTCACGCACTGTTTTGAGCAATTCAAATTTCTTGCCACGCTCTAATACGGTTTCAAGCTGTAAATTATAATCAAAGTGATCTTCAATAACTGTTTTTTCTTTGTTCGTTACGAAAATAACGTCTTTAACACCTGAATGCATCGCCTCTTCAACAACATATTGAATTACAGGTTTATTGAATATAGGAAGCATTTCTTTAGGAATATTTTTACTTGCAGGAAGCGATCTCGTACCCCAACCAGCAACAGGAATAACAACTTTGCGAATCAACATAAACTAAAACTCCTTCAATTTTATAAACTACCTAACAATAATATACATTAAAATAACGTAAACAATCAAGCTTTTCTTTTACATTTTTCAAAAAAATAAACACACTTTGAAACATTATGTTATAATCACAAAGTCAAAATCTCTAAACCTGTAAATTTGTTCTCTATACTTATTTCCTTTTCTATAAAACTTGACAAAGGCAAAGAAGAAGATTAATCTATAAACTGGAATTTAGACAATAAAGAATTATAAAAATATATACTTTAACCTTTAAAAAATACCAAAAACAATAAGCGATATTATTATGAAATTTCTTACAAAACTCTGTTTTCTCTACTTATTTTTCCTTGTTCTTCCAGCGCATGCAAGCACAGATGTCGTCAAAGATGTGCAAAAAACCTATAAAAACCTAAACAGCTTTGAAGCAGATTTTGAGCAAGAACTCTTTCATAAAGAATCGCAGCACACGCAATATAAAACAGGTAATTTCAAATTCAAAAAAGATATTTATATGCGTCTAAACACTATGAATCCAAGCGAAGAAATTCTTATTATAAATCCAAATGAAGTGTGGAACTATATCCCAGATGAAGAAATTGCCTATAAATACAGCGCACAAATTGCTCAAGGTTCGCAAAATGTTCTAGCTGTTATCACAGGGCAAATACCTTTAGACGAATCTTTTGATATTGAAGCACAAGCAGACGAATATATTAATGGTAAGGCTCTAAAATCACTCAAAGTATATCCTTATGAACCTAGCATTGAATTAGTTGAAGCAACTCTTTTAATAGATCCAGAAACAAATTTAATTGTTGCCGCAGAAGTCTTTGATTTCTATGGCAATATCAATTCTATCCTCTTCACTAATTTCAAACTCAATTCAATTAAAGACAATAGTGAATTTCACTTTGTCGTACCTGCAAATGTTGAAGT
>CAYJDN010000346.1:0-1038 GCA_964368925.1 uncultured Desulfovibrionaceae bacterium
GAAAAAGCAGCAAGAGATGAAATGCACATAGCTCAATGTATGGCTGGTATGTCTTTCTCCAACGCTATTTTGGGTATTGTTCACTCAATGGCTCATAAAACTGGTAGAATGTTCGGCATTCCGCATGGTTGCGCTAATGCTATCTACCTTCCATATGTTGTGAAATACAATGCTAAAGAAGCTGGCGAAAGATACGCTCAAATAGCTAAATTCTTAGGCTTAAAAGGTAATAATACTGAAGAATTAGTTGATGCTTTAGTAGCGAAACTTGTTGAAATTAAAGCTCAAATGAATATGCCTACTACATTAAAAGAATTTGGCGTTGATGAACAAGAATTCTTAGCTCAACTTTCTGTTATTGCAGAAGCTGCATGTGCAGATCCATGTTCAGGCACAAACCCACGTGCTATTGATCCAAAAACAATGGAAAGACTCTTCAAAGCTACTTATTATGGCGAAAAAATTGACTTCTAATCTATTTTCAACAGAATAGAAAATATATAGTCTATTGTTTAAAATTAGAAAAGGACTTAGAAATAAGTCCTTTTTTTTATTTTAATTCAATAAAATTTATAAACCTAGCGCGTGCTTCACAATATTTATTTTAAACTTGGTATGCTTCTAAAATTTTTTATTATTGCAAAATTTAATTTGACAATCTCAAAAAGTTTGATTAATCTAACATCTATAAAAAAGAGGAGTTAACCACACTATGAATAAAGAATTACAAGCAAAAGCAATGAAGCTTATCGAAGAAGGCAAAACATCTTATCTTTCAAAAATGGCAAAAGATTGTGAAAGTAATGAAATTGCTTCAGTATTACCCGATGAAATTTGCGCTCTAAGCTCAGGTGAAAATTTTGACAGTATCTGGACAGAGATTACTAAATGGGAATCATGCCTTTTTGTGCAAAGAAATTTAGGCTCAGTATTTGAATTATCAGGCAAATTACCACAAGGAAATCACGGACATGGATATTTTAACCTCGACCATGGAAATGAATATTGCGTGAGCGGTCATTTAAAAGTTGATGATAT
>CAYJDN010000346.1:1048-2208 GCA_964368925.1 uncultured Desulfovibrionaceae bacterium
ACTATTTATGTTGGTTATGAAATGATTGATGATAAAATAAGCATTCTTGACTCAGCAAAGAAATCATTCTATGAAATAAAAGAAGCATTTGCAAACAAATAACAATTCAAAGAAGCCCAAGGATTATAAATGATTGATATTTCAAAACTCACTACTCTAAAAAGATTCAATCCAATAAGCGACACATATATAACTTCTGGTTTGCCCACAAGCGAAGAATTTGCTCTTTTAAAAGAGGCTGGTGTTGAAGTTGTGATCAACTTAATTCCACCTACAACACAAGAAAAACAACCTGATTTATGTGCAATTCAAAAGGCAGGTTTTCTCTATTACACCGTGCCATTTTATCATGCAAATCCAATACAGTGCATTGAAATGTTTAAAACAATTATGGAAGAAGTAAAAGATAAAAACATCTTAGTGCATTGTTCAGTTAATTGGCGTGCTTCTGTATATTCCGACAGCTATTTTCAAATAACAACTGGAAAAGTAAAGAAAAATGCTTTTTATCCTGATTTAGATTTACTTGAAGAAGCGAAAGATTTTCCTGTTTTTATTGAGTCAGTGCGAGCCATTGAAAAGCATTATAATATCAAAATTATTAAATAACATAATCACATAAGGAATATTATGGCTACAATAGACAAAGCAATACAAGATAAAGTATTGGCAGCATTAGAAAAAACTAAAGCTATCATGCTTGCAGATATGACAAAAGAGTGCAATATGACAGAATGGGAAATTGCTCAAGCTTTGCCATCTGACATGAGCACTACTTGCTCTGGCGATCATTTTAATGAAATTTGGGAAACTATTGCATCATGGGAAAAAGCAACTTTTACACTTTTACACAAAGGTTGCATACTCAAAATCACTGGTACTCTAGATGTAGGCACTAATGGTATGGGTTTTTACAATATTGGCGCACAAAATGGTTCTTGCGTTACAGGCCACTTCAAAGTTGATGATCTTATTGGTATCGCCTTTATTTCATTACCTTTTATGGGGTCAACAAGTAAACAAATTGCTTTTTATGCACAAGACGGTGAAGCAAAATTCTATGTCTATGCTGGAAGAGAAAATAAAGCAGTAATTCCTGCGATAGAAGAATCTTTTCTTGCTATGAAAGAAAAATATACCAATATATAAAATACTTAGCA
>CAYJDN010000347.1:0-2200 GCA_964368925.1 uncultured Desulfovibrionaceae bacterium
CTAAATCGCGTAATCTTTTTATGGAATCTAAAAGCAATTTTGTATCTCGTGGGTGAAGTCCTGTAGTGGGCTCATCTAAGATATACAGTACTCCCGTTAATCCGCTTTCTAGAATGCTTGTAAGGCGAAGTCTTTGGTTTTCTCCACCAGAAAGTGTGTGTACAGGCCTATCAATTGATAAATAGCCAAGCCCGATTTTAATAACACCTGAAAGTCTTTTATTGAGATCTGCGAATACTGTATCAGAAATTTCATTTGCTGATTTAGACAAAGATTCTAGAGTAGTTTTTATAAAATCAAGTAATGCAGAACTTGTAAGCGCACTCACTTCTATTATGCTTTTTTCATTTAACTTTGCAGTTCGTCCATCAAAACCAAGCCTAGCGCCATCACATTCAGAGCATTTTGTTTCAATAAGAGCAGAATTTAATATAGGATTATTTAATTTTTTGCTTGCAGATTCGACAATTTTCTTGTCGATAAAGTTCTTTATGCCCTCAACATAGCCATCTTGAACTCTTTTTGGTTTTTTTACATTTGGAAATTGAGCTTTAAACTCATCACTTTCAACCCCATGAAAAAACACAAGCCTTTCTAATGCGTTATAGTCGCGAATCTTCTTATCTGCGTCAAAGGTAAAGCCGTAATGTTCGCCGCATTTTTCAAATGTCTTCTTGTAATGCTCGCCAAATACATCATTTGTCCAAAGATAAAATGCTCCCTCTGCTATGCTTTTATCTTCGTCTAGCAATTTTGAATAATCTGCACTTGTAACTGTGCCCAAGCCTTTACAATGAGAACAAGCACCCTCGGTTTTATTAAAAGAAAAACTCGCCATACTAAGATGAGGTAGCTTTGCTTTGCAATGAGGGCAAATTATATCTGTAAAATCTATTTCCTCTATTTCGTCAAAACTTGGAGGGATTTGAGTACTACAATGAGGGCAAATTCGTGTAGCTAGTTTCGCATACAAAATACGCAAATACGTTAGTATCTCAGTGTATGTGCCTACGGTAGAACGAGGATTCTTGGAAAGTACCCTCTGCCCTACAGAAATTGAAGGAGATAAACCCTCGATACTGTCAACTTGAGGTTTGTTTATTCCATCTGTAACCATGCCCATTGACTCTAAGTATTGCCTTTGACACTCTTTTTGTAAGATATCCATCGCAAAACTACTTTTACCACTACCCGAAACACCTGTTAATGCAACAAGTTTGTACTTAGGAATATCAATCGAGATATTTTTAAGATTATTTTCTTTAGCCCCTCGAATTTTTATACTTTCTGTACGCATTATTCCTCCATCAGATAATCAGCCATGAATTCTAGAATTTCTGCAAAAATTGCTTTTTTTTCTGCTGAAAATTTACGGTCTACTTCATCCATAAGTTTGTTTGCTTTTGCATCTTGACTGCTTTGTACTAACTTTTCCGAGAGCGAAAGATACACGACTCTTTTATCATCAGAGGATTGTCTTTTAACAATGAACCCTTTTTTTTCAAGCATATTTACTTTCTGAGTGGTCGCAGGGCGAGATAGATTAAGCCTTGTTGCCAGCTCACTAACTGTCATTTTATCTTTATGTCCCAAAATAAAAAGCTGTAGAATATCAGAATAGGGCAATGAATTTCCAAGTTCGCTGTCACGAATATTTTTGTAGCAATCAATATCAATTGCACTCATAAATTTAAAATACGAATCACGCATAAAGCACCTTTAATATAGTTTCGATTTTGAAACTACATTAAAGATTCATAGGTGTCAAGATAATTTGACTTCAACTTAGACAAGATGTATAAGAAATAAAGAAACACACAACATAAGGATAATGACATGCACTCTTATAAAAAAATTTTCATATTATATCTAGTTATATTTTGTATGGCCATGACATCCCACGCTATTGCCCAAGAAGCAAAACAAGATGCAGGGCAAAATATTGACCATGCTAAAGCCGTTGCCACGGTTATCGGACTTGCTCCAGATGCTACGGTCACTCGTAATGGTAACACAAGCAAGCTTAATCTAAAAGATTTCATCTTTGAAGGCGATGTTATCCAAACAAGCAAAAACGGTAAAGTGCAAATAATTTTTAATGATGAAAGCACCATTAGCTTAGGCGTTGATACTAGTTTTACCATCGAAAGCTATAGCGATGGTGAAAAAAAGAAATTTGAAACCTCCCTTGGTGGAGGAT
>CAYJDN010000348.1:0-2194 GCA_964368925.1 uncultured Desulfovibrionaceae bacterium
CGAATTTCTCTATCCTGATTCTATGGATAGTTTTGAGCAAGTGCGTGATGATATAAACAGCCAAGATATTTGTATTATTGCTATAGGTTCAGCAGTAAGTGCTGCGAATTTTGCAAGTAAAAACTATTTTGAAGAAAGCGAAATTCTTATTCCTGTATTTAATGCAAGATGGGTAAAACCACTCCCAGAAGAACAATTAAATACAATAGCTCAAAAATTCAAAAAAATCATAATTGTTGAAGAAAATGTTAAAATTGGCGGATTTAGTTCTGCAATATTAGAATATTACAGCGACACAAAGCAAATGCAAAATCTCGAAATCAAACGCCTAGCATTGCCAGATAGTTTCGTTGAACACGGTAATAGCGAAATTTTAAAAGAAAAATATTCTATAGACGCTCAAGCTATTTATAAAGAAATACAAACTCTTATTCAGAATATATAATAATAAACAAAAAAAGAATTAATTAAAGGCATGGATATTTTGTATCCATGCCTTTGTTATTATTATAAATTATAATAAAATCCTATCTCATACCTTGTGAACCAACGGTGTCTGCATAGAAAGGAGTTGGTACGCCCATACCGCCAGCAACTTCGATAATTTGTCCTGTGATATAGCTTGAATCTTCACAAGCAAAGAATAATGCTGTCTTAGCTATGTCTTCAACTTCGCCCACTCTTTGAAGTGGAACATGACGTAAGAAAGCGTCTTTAAACTGATCTGAAAGAGCATTCTTCACAGCATCAGTAGCAATCATGCCCGGTAAAATCGCATTACAACGAATGTTACTGCGTCCATAAGCGGTAGCAATGTTCAAAGTCATTGAGTTAATTGCTGATTTTACTGTGCCATAAGCAATACTTGTAAGATCTGGTAAATGGCTAGACATAGAAGAAATATTGATAATGCTTCCGCCACCAGCTGCCTGCATGAGAGGTACAGCATATTTTACGCTAAGGAAAACACTGTCTAAGTTTTTGAGTATATTTTCATGCCAAACATCTAAGTCAGTTCTAACAACATCAAGATCAGTTCTTGGGTCAGCACCGCCGTAATTATTGATTAAAATATCTAATTTTCCGCCAGAATGTTCTGCAACGGCTTTAAACATTGATTCGTAAGTTTCGTTTTTCATAGCGTCAAAGTATACAGGCATAGCTTGGCCGCCAGCAGCTATAATTTCATCAGCTGCTTCTTGACCAGCTTCTGGTCTACGTACACCTAAATAAACAAAAGCGCCTTGAGCTGCAAGTTCTTGCGCAATTCCAAGGCCAATTCCACGAGTTGCTGCAACAACTAAGGCTTTTTTATTTTCCAATTTTAACATACAAACTCCTTAAATTTCATGCCATTTAATAAAAATGGTTTTCTATACTTCTAAAGCTAACACAGTAAAGCAATAAAAACAATAGACAAATGCCCGCAGTTTTCTTAAATTTTTTTTCACAATCTCAAAAATTTTATTTGACAAAAATTTAAAATTATTATAAAAAAACTGACTTTCCATTGATTATTTCTCTTAAACACGATGCACGTTTATAAAGAAATAAGCATAAGAATATGAATATACACCATTTATGTTCAGGAAAAAGACGTCGTTACTTCTTTTTTTGGCACTAAAGCCGTGACGGAGTGTGGTAGCTAACCGTCAAAAATGGTAGAAATTTATTGTCTTGACCTCTTTTTAAGAAGTCATTTAAATTTTAAAATTGAGAAGATTATCACGTAATCCTAATAAAGAATTACGTAGGAGAATTATATGAAAACTTTCAGCCCTACCCCGCAAGATATCAATCGTGATTGGTACATTGTTGACGCGAAAGATCAAATCTTAGGTCGCCTTGCATCACAAATCGCACATCGCCTTCGTGGCAAACATAAACCTGAGTTTGCTCACCACATGGATAATGGCGACTTTATCGTTGTTGTTAATTGCGAGCAAATCAAAGTGACTGGTAATAAGTTAAAAACCAAACAATACCACCGCCACTCAGGCTATGTTGGTGGATTGAAGTCTATTACTTTAGAAAAGCAACTCCAAAAGAAGCCAGAAGAAGTTCTTCGTGAAGCTGTAAAAGGTATGTTGCCACGTAATACACTTGGTCGCAACATGTTGAAAAAATTAAAAATCTATGCTGGTTCTGAACACCCACATTCAGCACAAAATCCAAAAGCATTAACAATGCCTTA
>CAYJDN010000349.1:0-2188 GCA_964368925.1 uncultured Desulfovibrionaceae bacterium
CTACTTTATGACAATTTTGTAGTATCTTTGTTACGGAATAGTTACAAAGTAATATAAATTCAAATCCATAGAACAAAATTTATTTTTTTTATTTTCCACCCTAAAGATGTTTTGTTTTTTTGCCGAATGACATATTAGGCCTTTTACAATCTTTTTGCCTATAAGCTTTGCCTTAGAGAAGCATTGCTTTTGGAGGACGTATGTCAACTATCAATAATAATTCACAAGATTCTTCTATATATAGTAGAGATTCGATTAATCAATTTATAGAATCTCAAAAAACAGAAATAAAACCTGTTGATTTTTCTACACTTGTCGAGCTTGCTAAAAGAGAAGATTGGGCAGGCAGTGACAGCTATGACGAAGTTTTTATTAGTGATAGCGCAAAAGAAATGTATAGTCCTAAGCATCTTTCTGCTTCAAAAACTTTTGAATCTGGCACTATTGTAAATATTGAAGCTAAGGCTCTTTCAAATGATATTTCTATAGGCGACAGTGACAAGAGCGATACTGAAGAAAATGGCAATGTAAAATACGAAGTTTTTGCTAATATCACAAAATCAGATGGTACAAGCACACGTTTGCAAATCAGCGAAAATTCCGTCATTAGCGAAGATGAACACGGACAAATTATTATAAGAAATGCTGATAAGGCACAAGGCACAAACAATGACGAACTCTTTGTTCTTATTGATAATTTTGAAGAACTAAATACTGGCGACGGAGATGACACCATACTCTTGCTTGCTTCTAATAATGATAAGCTAGAAAATGTCAAAAACGATACAAATGCGCTTGGCGATAGTAATAATCTGATTTTAGGCAATGGAAATAACAAAGTAATAGCTAATCATACTATTAATGATCATTTTAATATTTTCGCAGGCGATGGCCATAATCATATAACAGGTGTAAGCGGCAATATTCAATTAGGCGATGGAAATAATATCATAGACAGCAATTATTCTTCTTATATCGTCTTAGGTGATGGAAATAATAAGTTACAAGCTGAAAATGTTGAAAATCTTGAAATTGGAAATGGCAATAATTCTGTAGACATAGAAGACTTTACAGCAAAAATAGTTGATATTAAACTAGGCAATGGCAATAATAGAGTAAAAATTGATGACATTCAAGCTCTTGGAATGAATGTCACAATGGGTCAAGGTTCTAATACTATAAAAGTAGATACACTCACAAGCAATGGTGCTAGCCTTTTCTTTGGTGGCGGAAATAATTTATTTGAAGTGACTGATGCCTCGCTTGGCAATGGTATATTGCATACAAAATTTTCCAATGGAAACAACAATATAGATATTGATATTGACGAAGATGTTGATGTTGGACTATTTAACGCTGATTTTGGCGATGGTAATAATACTGTCAATATTGATAATCTCACAGCGGCATTAAGTAATATGAATTTTGGCAATGGAAATAATATACTTAATATAGATTCTTACAACGCACTTATATCAAAGCTCAACTTTGGCGATGGAAATAATGAAGTAAATATAGATAATTACAAATCATTATTCTCTGATATAAATTTTGGAGATGGAAATAACAACTTTATTACTTCTGCTTTTGACGCAGGGCATGCTATGTTTATGTCTATAGGCGACGGCGATAGTACATTTAATATAGGCATTTTCGGCTCGGCTCTCGCTAATTTTGCGCTTGGCGAAGGAGATAATTCTTTCAATTTTGGCACCTTTATTAGTGTATTAAGTAAAACAAATACAGGACTTGGGAATAATATTTTTACATACAATGAGCTTTCATCTTCTTTCTTTGATAAAGATGATAATAAAAAGAATACTATATTTGATATAACAGACTATAATGATAAATCTAAAGAACTTAGCGAAGAAATGAAAAATGAAGCTCGTAATGACTTAGAAAGTGAATTTCAAAGAATTTATGACGAAGCAAGTTCTAAACTCAATGAAGCTAAAGAAAGTTTCAAGCAGTTTTTTGCATAAATATCCAAAGAGGAAATAAAATAGCCCTAGACAAATGCCTAACATTTTTCTAGGGCTATTTTAGTGACGTAGGTTCTTAGGAATTGTCCGCTCCTAAGCCATCGAAGACAAAAAAAGCAATCTACATACTAAAGCAACATACCACTAAAGAGCAAAATTTCATTAGAGCAGTTTTCATACAGCTTAAAACTGCTCTAACCTTA
>CAYJDN010000350.1:0-1588 GCA_964368925.1 uncultured Desulfovibrionaceae bacterium
CAGGCTTTTCTGGTTTTTAGTTAATTCTGCACTTAGGGTTTTATGGGCTTCGGCAGCTAAATTCTCAAACTCTTGCGGCACTACAAACCTATTATACTGCACAAAAAGCTCTTGCAATTTATGCATCCAAATCACCTCCTAAGTTAAAGCAGAAAGTGATTTTAACTCCGACTGATAGTCGTCGATAAAATCACCTTCATCAATCATTTTAATTGTAGCTGCTACGGAATGTTTTACGGTTAGGTGAAATAGCGTGCTTATTTCATCAGCGCAACCTTGATGATTAAGCCAAAAATCTTTGAAGCTGCTACCGATGATATTATATTTATCACCATTATACAGGTCTTCGACTGTTATTTTTGCCATAGTCTTACCCTCCTTATTTTTTGGTAAGCAATACTATAGCACAGGTTGGGGGGAATAGCTAGGTTAAATTTATATATTTAAACATATGTATGAAAATACATGTTTGTCTGTCAAAACAATTTAATTGTTGCACAATTTCGTCATTTGTGATAATATATATAAAACTACACTATTAATTACAATAAAAAGGTGGTGAGATAATGACTATTCAAATTAAAATCAGTTTAGGCATCGGGCAGCTTCCCTTAGACTATCGCAGGCTTATTTTGCATTTTATCAAAATTATTTTAAGCTCCGAAGATAAAGAAATTTACCATAAATTCTATGCAGATGGCAAAAATCCAAGAAAACCGTTTACTTTTTGGCTTGTTTTGCCGGGGGCTAAGTTTCTCGATGATAAAATCAGTCTGGACAAACAAGAATTTACTTTAAACATTTCCTCAACCGATACCAAACTTTTATTCATATTATATAATGGGTTTAAAAAAGTTAATCAATTTAAGATAAGCGAACATAATATTGCGACAGTTAAATCAGTTAAAGTAAAGGAAGTTAAGCCGATTAAGGATAGTCAAGTTATTATTAAAATGCTTTCGCCTCTGGTTATTAGAAAGCACCTCAAAGGAGAGCAAGATCGCTATATGCTCTATAATGAGGATAGCTTTGATGAGTATTTTAAGATAAATGTAAGTAGTCAGTTAACAGCAGGACAAAACGCCCCGCAAATTTTGCCTTTGAAATGCAAAAAAGTTATTGTTAAAGCATTTGGCACAAATATTCCGGCTAGTTTAGGGGTATTTAAGCTAAGTGGTGAGCCGGAAGTTTTGCAAAAGTTATTTTTAATAGGATTAGGGTCGAAAAATTCGGCAGGCTTTGGCAAATTTGAAGTAATCGATTAGGGAGGGATCTAATTTGAAAGAAATACTTGAAAACAATTTAATTAGGCTTTATCCTTCCGATTGGCGTTATAGTGCAGCTATTGTTGGCTTAATCAGATATTTTGAAAATAGACAATTTGCTTATCAAAAAACCGATGATTATCTGGAATATAGCGCTGATTTAGTAGCGGACCAAGATAGTTATTTGCTATTTGCCGAGGAGTTTTTTCAAGATAGAATGCATCATCTGAAGATGTTGGAGTTATTGGAAAATGATTTGCTTACCGATGAGCAAGTCAAGCTATTTAACGAGAAGTTAAGTGCTAACTCTATCTGCAAGAGAA
>CAYJDN010000350.1:1598-2179 GCA_964368925.1 uncultured Desulfovibrionaceae bacterium
ATCAATAATTCCGCTGAAAACATAGCTGCAATTATTGATTTAATAACCGAAAACAGACTATTATTAACCATGGAAACATTTAAAAACGCCGATAGCATGTATAATAAATTTATCAATAGTGGCAAAATTTTTACTGAACAAGGGGATGTTTGCCGTTTAAATGGTTATTATGTTGATACCGGACGCAAAACTAAATCATTAGCCTACTATTGGAATACAAATACCTTTGTTTATCAAGATGAACCGGAATTTGATTTTATCCCCTTTGCTTTCAGTAAAACCAGAGAAGCCTTTTTTATCAATAATAATTATACGATTGATTTACTGATTAGAGCTAATGACAATTTACTCCAAGCTTTAGAATTTAAAAGTGAGGAAGTGTCCTCTTTAAGAAAGCATTTGTTTTTTCAACATCATCAAGCGGCTAAATTTATTGATTATGATGTGGAAATCATCATTAAAAGTCAGGATAAAGATTATTTTCAACCTTTATTTATCAGAAAAAAAGCGATTGAAATATTTGAATCTATTAAGGAAAATGAATACAACTCGCTGCTCGTTCCCCTAAAGATGAATGATAA
>CAYJDN010000351.1:0-2148 GCA_964368925.1 uncultured Desulfovibrionaceae bacterium
CTCCATATAGCATTGTAGCAGGCACAAATGGCGATGCCGCTGTGCAAGTAGATGGCCGCGACTATAGCCCTCAAGAAGTATCAGCGATGCTATTAGGTAAACTCAAAGCAGACGCAGAAGCATATTTAGGCGAAACAGTAACTGAAGCAGTTATTACTGTTCCAGCATACTTCAACGATGCGCAACGTCAAGCTACTAAAGACGCTGGTCGTATTGCTGGTCTTGAAGTAAAGCGTATTATCAACGAACCAACAGCGGCTTCACTTGCTTACGGTTTCGACTCAAAAGCAAATGAAAAAATCGCAGTTTTCGATTTAGGTGGCGGTACTTTCGATATCTCTATCCTCGAAGTTGGCGATAATGTTGTTGAAGTTCGCTCTACAAATGGTGATACATTCTTAGGCGGTGAAGACTTTGACCAAAGAATCATTGATCACTTAGTAGAAGAATTCAAAAAAAGTAATGGCATTGACCTTTCACAAGATAAAATGGCCTTACAACGTCTTAAAGAAGCTGCTGAAAGCGCTAAAAAAGAACTTTCAACAAGCATGGAAACAGAAATCAATCTACCATTTATCACAGCTGACGCTTCAGGGCCAAAGCACTTATTGCTCAAACTTAGCCGTGCTAAATTAGAACAACTTGTTGAAGAATTGGTAAACCGTACAATTGAACCATGCAAAAAAGCTCTTGCTGACGCTGGTTTATCTGCTAACCAAATCGATGAAATCGTGCTTGTTGGCGGTATGACACGTATGCCACTCGTACAAAAGAAAGTTGGTGACTTCTTCGGTAAAGAACCTAATCGTTCTGTAAACCCTGATGAAGTTGTAGCTATGGGCGCAGCAATTCAAGGCGGTATCCTCACTGGTGATGTAACAGATATCCTCCTCCTCGACGTTACTCCGCTTTCACTCGGTATTGAAACTATGGGCGGCGTTTTCACAAAGCTTATTGAACGTAACACCACTATTCCAACAAAGAAAAGTCAAACTTTCACAACAGCTTCTGAAAATCAACCTTCAGTTTCTATCCACGTGCTACAAGGTGAAAGACCAATGGCAGCTAACAACATGACCCTTGGTAACTTCGATCTTACAGGCATTCCACCAGCACCACGTGGCGTTCCACAAATTGAAGTAACTTTCGATATTGATGCTAACGGTATCGTAAACGTTTCAGCAAAAGATTTAGGTACAGGAAAAGAACACTCTATCCAAATCACCGCTTCTTCTGGTCTTTCAGAAGACGAAATCAACAAATTCGTGCGTGAAGCTGAAACTCATGCCAGCGAAGATAAGCAAAAACAACAACTTATTGAAGCTCGCAACCAAGCTGATAGCCTCATCTACACCACAGAACGCTCAATGGCTGACCTAGGTGATAAATTAGACGCAGGACTAAAATCAGAAATCGAAGAAAAAATCACAGCACTTAAAAATGTGATGGACGGCGAAGACGAAGCAGCTATCAAAGCAGCTACTGACGAACTTTCAAAAGTATCACACAAAATGGCTGAACAACTCTATAACCAATCACAAAATCAAGGCGACCCTAATGCTGGCGCTCAAGACCAGCCAAAAGCTGACGATGATGTAATGGACGCTGACTACACAGAAGTAAAATAAATTCTGTAAAGTTTAGACATATCTAAAAATAAAAAAGCCGTATCAATCTTGGTACGGCTTTTTTTGTATATTGTTCAACGCATTATAGGCAATACATTTAGAAGTCAGATTGTAGGAAGTTCGTGCATAGTTTTTATGGTTAAAAAAGATTATCGAATTAATTTAATTTTTATTATAATTAAATATTGTTGCTTTAGGATTTCGTTTTCTTTTTTTATGCCTCCGGCGGCTTAGGAGCGGACAGCTCCTAAGAACCTACGTCATTAAAATCGCCCTAAAAAAATGCTACGCATTTTTCTAGGGCGATTTTATCTCCTCTTAGGGCATACAAGATTTTGCTCTAGCTTAACTCATGCGCTACGTGATTTAATTGATGTTGACTGTTTAGGTTATACTTATAATCTTTCTTGGTAAAATTTTGTGGGAGTGTGAGGCTTTTAAACCAATCACACACTTGATATATTATTGCTTTAGGATTTCGTTTTCTTTTTTTATGCCTCCGGCGGCTTAGGAGCGGACA
>CAYJDN010000352.1:0-2147 GCA_964368925.1 uncultured Desulfovibrionaceae bacterium
AAAAGTATTGCGAAAATGCTCTAAATCTATCTGTAAAAGCAATAAACCCCTCTTTCGAGGGGTTTATTATGGGCTTGTTTATTTATGCTTTAAAGACAATACCTGTGGAGTATTTTTTGTCATCTACAATAAGCTTTATTTCAAATTTACCTGAAAGCCCACGTTTGCTTAAACTTAATCTTCTTGCTTCTGCATTAGAATCGAGGTAAGCACCCGAACACATAGCAAAAAACTCTTGTGCCGCAGTGTTAATGTAATAACCGTGGCTTTCTTTGTCATTTTCAATCACCCACATAGCAAGTGAACCACGTGGGAAAGTACCGCCAAGAACAAATTTATCTTCTTCTTCAATAATTTCAACCTTTAAACTTAATGGACATGCTTCGTCAACTTCATCAATTTGTGGCACTGTGCCAAATTCTGGAGTGATGTCTAATTCACCAATGAGTTGGCCTTTTGTACCAATTGGGAGGTTATTTGCATTGTGATAAAGAGCTAAACGTTCAGCACGATAGAAGTTACCATTTACTTCTAAATAGTACATAAGTACGCCGTCTTTTTCTTCAACTGTTTTAGACACTTCTTCGATTTTTACGTCAGAAATTGAAGCAAGAGCAGCTAAAATGTCGGAAGCATAACCGTCAACATAGCCAATGCCGCCAGAGTGAATGAGGTAGTGGCCATCGGCATAGTATTCAACATTACAAATGTATGGTGAGAAGAAGTCTTGTCCCCATTCTTTACCAAATTGCCATACTTGTTCTATTTCCATTTTTTCTGTGTCTATTCTATAACGCACACCACGTGAGAAGTTGTCACGATTTTTGCGGTAATTTTCTTTGATTTTTGAACGGTATTGGCCATTATCAAATGCCATAATATCGCCATCAGGAAGAATAATACAAGCGTGTTGTTCATATTGCCAATCGAATTTAGAAAGATCGCCCACTGGTTTGAAGAAGTATTTTTGCATATCTTCTGGCCAACCTTCAGGATCACCAATAATCCATTTTAATTCGCCCTTACCATCATTTCCTTCGTAATTGAAGCAAGCGATAGCGTCTTGGTGGCGTCCAGAAAGAATAATTTCTTTCTTATCTTCGTCTACCCAAAGAGCGTTATTATGGAACCAGTCATGCGCATCTTGTGATCCAGAGCCACCAACATTTTGTGGTAAGAAGTCTTTAAAGTCCCAAGTGCGAAGAACTTTACCAGTATTTCTGTCTAAAAGCGCAAGCATATCTTCAACGGTATTTTTGCCTTCTGAATAGTCTTGAGTACAAGCCATAATGTTGCCATCTCTCATTTCCCACTGATCGTGGTGAGCATTGCCAGGCATACGATATTCTTTAATAATTTTACCAACCATAGTCATTTCTACAAGGCCAGTGGAACAATATGGCATACGGCTATAACGATGGGTTTCAGTAATGATATTACCATTTTTTAGGCGTTTAATATCAAACATTGTGTTGACATTGAGCAACCAACGCAAATCGCCCTTATAGTCAAATGCTACAGGAAATTGCTTGCCTGCTGGAGTTAAGAACATTAAATCAGTGCCGAAATAATCCATAGATGTCATGATGTTTTGACAAGAAGACACGCCCTCAGTTGGGATAGGAGCGGCGCTTATCATAAATTCTTTCTTTTCGCCACTTGCAAGAGCAACGCTCACTTTAGTTTCTATGCCATTATAAAGACCAACAACAGGTAAAACATGACTATCAGTAGCATCAAAAGTATGAACAATGTCTTCACGGCTATTACGTCTGCCATGTACAGTTAATGTTGCTGTCACTTTTGATGGAGTTTTGAAAAGGATAATTGCTGATAATGGGTTGATAAGATAAGGATTAACTATAACAGTAGCCTCGTCTAGAGCTGGTTTTGCTTCTTCAAAAGCAGCCATGAAAAGTTGTTCAGCTGTGTTTTGTGCTGAAATGATGTGTTCTTCATAGTGATAGGTTACAAAATTTGCCATTTCAAAACTCCTATTAAACTTTATTTGTTATATGTTTTATTTTTTTTGTTGCGATGACAACAAAACAGTTAAAAAACAAGCCCTAGAACAGAATGGTTTTCCAAAATTAAAGGATTAACTTAGGGTGTGTTTCTAAATTAAGAGCTTTTGCTTTTTGGCAAGG
>CAYJDN010000353.1:0-2127 GCA_964368925.1 uncultured Desulfovibrionaceae bacterium
GACAATAGCCAAATAATTTTCTATCTTCCTCTAGTTCATCTTTTTCTTTTCTTGCTGAAAGAATAGAACTTATAAGAGTTTGAAAACTTTTTTTATACATTGCCAAAGAAATGCCTATTTGCTGTTTTTCAATTCTTTCTAATAATTGCGAAGAACTTACTTCAATATTACTCGCACTTATATTCTCTTTTTCACTTTCTGAAAGCATAAAGGCTTCTAAAATATATTCCTTAAATAGAATATCTAAATTAGAAACACTTTTTACCGTACTAAACTGCTCTATTAATTCGAATATTTTTGTACTTGTATTTATAAAGTCACTGACATCTAAAATATAATCTTGATAAGATGTATATCTTTTGATTTCTTTTTCAGCAAAAGCCTTAGCTTGACTTTCTAAATTCAACAGAGGAACAATGTCATTTTCAATAGAAACATTCTTGTTTGCTGTAAAATATGTTCTATTAATATTACCACTTACATGTTTATGCTCGATAATAAGCCCTAAAGAATAATAATTATTTTCACCTTGTTTTAGAATAAGCAATAATACCGTATCAAATGAAATATCGGCTCTTGATTCAAGCTTACCTGTTGTTTTTTCACCATAAACATTTCTTACATAATCTCTATCAGTTCTACTGCTTTTTTTCCCGTCTTTATCTGTATCGGTATAATTTGTTCTAGGATTTTTGAAAATAGTATTAAATGCGTGCAAGGCTGTTGTTTTGCCCACGCCATTTTTGCCTATCACAACAGCATTTTGCCCTTTCATATCCATAACAACAGTTTCGCCATAGCCGCCCCAATTTCTCATTTCAAGCCTTTGGATAGTATATTGCCTGTTTTTCGTAAAGCCGCTATCTAATAACAATTGTTCTTGCATACATATATCCTTATTCTTCTGCCCTAATACTATCTGCACTTGTTGCTGTAAGCTCTTTGATGATTTGCTCTGAAAAAACAGAAGTAATCATTGGGAAGATTTTATAGGTATTTTCCACGTCAAATTGCTCAGGTATCATTCTAATATCGTTAACTTTTTGTGTTAATTTTGAAAAAATACCATCTTTCAATTCTTTATAGATATCATCTTCTTTAATTTCTTTTTCAATTCCTATAGACGTCATTGTATATTCAACTTCATCTCTCAAATCTTTTAGGTCAAACAATGCTTCAAAATTATCGTAATTTTTATTTTTTGTATACAAAACATGCAAAGCAACGATAATAAATACTCTAAGATCGCTTCCTTTTGTATATTCACTACGCCCCGTAGCATGAAATTTACCCATAGGTGGTATGAATTTGCCTTCATCGTCTTTTTGCTGGATTACATAGGCAAAACCTGCTTGCTTATCAAGCACAAGTGCCTTACCTGAAATAGCTAAATAATTAGATAATTCTTTATATCTTCTCTCTATTGCATTCCAAAATTTTACATGTGATTGATTATCCACGTAAACAAATGTTAGTTTTTCTAGGGCAATTATACATTGTGCAAATTCTTCATCATACTCATGATAATAATTTGCCGTACTATATGTTTCACCAGCTTTAACCATGCTCTACTCCATTTGCTTTAATCATGCTCTAGCCTCCACCTTAAGTTTGGTAGCGTGAATGTTTTAGTGATATATTCATTTACCTGCCATGAAAATGTGCAACTTTCTACTATTGGCAATGCTTTTGCTTGTTTATTGAGGTATTTTTCAACCATTTTATATTCTGCAAAGCCATATTGAGTGTGTAAACCTATTACATCTCTCATGCTTATTTCTTGGCATTCAGCGGCAATAGACTTTATTTTCTTTCGAATTAAATTTTCATCTAAGCTATTTTTATGAGCTTCTCTTTGCTTTTGAAAAGCTAAATCAAGTTCTTGTTTAGACAGTAATTTAGGATTTACTTTTTCTGTACTTGCCTGAGAATCTCTTATAATAAATTCATTTGGACATGGACTAGCTATAACAATTTGTTCAAAAAACTTTTCAAATAAAGAATCATCTTTGAGCGAACTTTCTAAAACTGTTTTATGTAATGAATAGAGCGCCTGTATTTTAGCCTCTCTTCCTGTTTCTATATCTGTAATTATTTTATCGAACTCTTTATTTAGATATTCATCGC
>CAYJDN010000354.1:0-2124 GCA_964368925.1 uncultured Desulfovibrionaceae bacterium
AACCTTGGACCGATCGGTTATGAGCCGAGTGCTCTGCCAACTGAGCTATGAGTCCGTGTCATTTCTGACGTGAAAAAGAAAAATAGTCAATTTTCACACTCTTGTCAAGCAAATTGTGTAGGGGCAAATGTGTAAATATTTACTTTTTATTAAAAAGAGTATATTTTATTAATGTTCCTGCTTTATATATAAGAGAGGAAAATCATAAAAAATATAAAATATTCAAAATACATAAAAGAAATAACTATGCTAAACAATAAAAATAAAATTATTGATATAATAAATGCCTCTGTGACTTACCAAAGCCAAAAAGAGCGCAAAGCCCTTGATTGCGTGAATTTTACGCTCTATCAGGGCGAACACACTGTACTTCGTGGAAATAATGGTGCTGGTAAATCGACCTTATTAAAAATTATGCGTGGTGAGCAATGGATTGATCAAGTTTTTGATTCTCATGCTCCAAAATCTCATGTGCATTGGTATACAAGCGAAAATACTTATGAAAACTCCGCACTAGCTGGTAGAGAAATGACAGCACTTGTAGCCGCTCAAGAACAAGAAAAAATTGTAAGACAGAATTATGGAATTAATGGAGAAGACTTAATATATAGCGGTCTTACTGATGTAATTTATGTTTTAGAAAGCGCTAAAGAAAAAGAAAGACAAGAAATTTTTGAACTTGCAAAGTGGCTAAAGATTGATCATTTGCTCCACAAAGACTTAAATGTTCTTTCCCAAGGACAATTAAGAGCTATGCTTATTGCAAGAGCTATGATTAAAAAACCTAAAGTACTCCTTTTTGACGAAGTGAGCGATGGTTTAGACAAAGAATCTCGAATCAATCTTTTCAATCTTATTGAAACTATTGCTGAAAATACTACTCTCGTCTTCAGCACGCATAGGCCGCAAAGCCTACCTACTTTAGTGCAAAGAGAAGTTATTTTAGAAAAAGGGCGCATTATTTCAGACAGTAACAACATTGACCATCTTTTTTCTTTACAAAATGAGAAAGAAGGAATTAATTTACAATATGATAAATCTCAGTCTAAAATAAATGGGGTAGAGATTGCTATAAATACGGCTGATATATATATTGATAGCCATTTGATATTACAGGATATTAATTGGCATATCAAGCCTATGGAGCATTGGGCGGTATGTGGAGAAAATGGTTCTGGAAAGTCGACCTTATTAAGGCTTTTGGCTGGTGATGAATATCCTGCTTATGGCGGCTCTATTACTCGGACTTTGCCTAATCAAGGTGGCGATGTCGTAGAATTGCAAGCAATAAAAAAAGGAATACGTTTAGTTTCTGATTTACAGCAAGCAACCTATGCTTATGATTTAACAGGGGAAGAATTTGTTCTTTCTGGCTTTGATAATAGCATTGGTCTTTATCGAGAAATTGAGGAAGGGGAAAGGCACATGGCTCAAAAATCTCTTGCTCTTTTAGATGTTGAATTTCTTGCGCAAAGAAGCATTAGGAAATGCTCTACAGGCGAAATGCGAAGATTAATGCTTGCTCGTGCCTTCATTGGCGAACCCGATATTTTACTGTTAGACGAGCCCTTTTCTGCCCTAGACAGCACAGCAAGAGCGCATGTGCATAACATCTTGCTTGAACTCATACAAAAAGGCATTCAAATAGTCTATGTGTCACATCATCAAGAAGATTTGCCCGATTTTATGACGCATATCCTCACACTCTCGCATGGTAAAATTATAGAAAAAAATACACTTTAGCTTATCATAGCATTTTGATATATCACAAACAATTTCAAAAATTCTAAGAAATCTACTTAGCAACACATTCAAGATTTTTAAAAATAAAAAGCGCCTATATTATCTATAGACACTTCTTATTAACCTAATTTTTTAACCTATGGAAATGATATATGGAAATCTCTGCTATGCGCCTCCTTACCTTTGTATGTAAAAATTTGTGGATTGTAAAACTGACTTGAGAAGGAGATTATGGCTTGGAACTAAATCTTCTATATGTGTAGCAAGTCAGTTTTACGCAAAAGTTAGTTTCAACTAATCCATGAGTTAGTTATATCTAACCACTTGATTAAAGTCAAGCACTTTTTTTATTTTTTAATCATTTTTTTTATTTTTCTTTTA
>CAYJDN010000355.1:0-946 GCA_964368925.1 uncultured Desulfovibrionaceae bacterium
CATACCTAGCAAAAAGATCTTTAAATCTTTCTTCTAAAGTGACTATAGTATCGTGTTTAACTCTTTTATCTGAATAAGTTATAAGAAAAGGAAGATGAAAAATATTTTCTTCAATGCCTAAAATTCCTTTTTCCCAAGGCCACACTACATGATGTAATACACAAGAAGAAAGAAGCGGATTTGCTGTTTCTGCTCTTATAATACTAGCGCCCACTTGTTGATGACTACCACCATATTTTATAGTCCAAGTTTTTGCTATATCATGTAATAAACCTGCTCTATGAGCTGCATCTGCAAATTTAGGAGGACAAGAATATTTTTCTTCTACTTTTAAAGCAATTGCATAGGCTATTTTTGCAACAAGCTTAGAATGATCACGTATATTATCATACATTTCATACACTTCCCATAAACGATAACATTCAGCTTCGCTAGGAATTACTCCAATTTCCCAATCTAAAGAAAATTGTGGATAATTATTCATCATTAAGCTCATATAAAAAACCTTTTATTTCAAATAACTAGCAAGAGTTTCTAAAGCTCTTTGCATCAAAATAACATTTGCTTGCGTGCCCATGTGTCCTAAGCGAAAAACTTTACCATCTAAAGAGCCAACACTACCAGCAAGAAAAACACCATCATATTTAAGAGCTTCGTGCATTTCTGCCCAATCTTTACCCTCAGGAATATATATTGCCGTACAAGTTGGTGAAGAAATTGCTTCCTTAACAGGAAATAGTTTTAATCCTATTTTTTCAATACCTTCACGGCATAATAAAGCTACTTCTTCATGCCTTTTATACACATTTTCAATACCTTCATTTTCTATTGCCTTTAAACTTGCGCCTAAAGCATAGACACCATGAGAATTTGGAGTGTATGGATATTTTTTTACATCAAAACCTATACCCATAAATGGCTTCAATGCTTCATATCCAGCATAATT
>CAYJDN010000355.1:956-2116 GCA_964368925.1 uncultured Desulfovibrionaceae bacterium
TTCCCAAGCTGTTTTACTAACAGTTAAAATAGTCATATCTGATGGACAAGACAAAGTTTTTTGTGAACCACCAATCAATATATCAATATTCCAATCATCAGCAAAAATTGGAGTACCACCCATACTTGCAACAGCATCTACTACTAATAATGGAACATTCTTACTTTTCTTCAATGCGCCTAATTCAGCCAAGGGATTCAATGTACCTGATGGAGTATCGCAATGTATAGTTGTAATCATTGTTGGCTTAAATTCATCTATAGCTTTTTCTACTTCTTTCATGTTTTCACTTGTAAAAGTAGTATCATAAGGAAAAGAAACAAGACGAACTTCACAACCAATAGCTTTTGCCATATCAGCATAACCATCACCAAAAACACCATTACCAACACAAAGAACTTTGTCATTAGCTTTCACACATGATTTTAATCCAGTCCAAAGTCCGAGCATAGCTTCACCAGTAGCTAATACAACATCATTATTTGTTCCTGAAATTTTTTGTATCATAGAGCATACATAGGCATACATTTCTTCATATTCTTTGCTATATCTAGCAGGAAAATAATCTTTTGATAAAGCTTTCAAAACTTCTTGATGAACGCTCACTGGGCCTGGATACATAGGTGCACAAGTATACATTTTAAATCCTTTAAAATAATTTTATTTTGTTGAAAGCAGAATAAAATATTTTCTATGCTTTGGAAAGAATTATTTTATACATCAAATATTTTATAAAATACTCTAGCTATTGTTTATTATTATATATAATTTAGAAACACGGCTAGAATGATTAAAATAAAAACTTCAATATATTACAATAAAAATAGTGTAATATATTGAAGTTGATTATACTAAGGTGTCTTTCTAAATTAAAAGCTTTTGTTTTTTGGCAAGGAAGAAAGTTTTTCTTTAGAGGGAGTTTATCCAAACATAAATGACCGAAAAAGAAAAACTTTTGACGATGCCTCATGTCGGAAAAAAGTAGTCCTCTATAATAGCGCTAATTTTAGCTTATTCAATAAATATTGCTATATAACCAAAAAGCAAAAGAATTAATTTAGAAATATATCCTAATGCTTAAAAGATCTTTGAGCTGTATATACCATTGCACATTGAGGATTAGCTTCATTACAAGCCTTAATAACGTCAAAATCTCTCAA
>CAYJDN010000356.1:0-2072 GCA_964368925.1 uncultured Desulfovibrionaceae bacterium
AGGATGGGATAGGGGGGTTGGGGGAAAGGGAAACCTCAAGCTTTTTTATAAAAAAGTTGTGGTTTCTCTTTCCCCCAACTACCTCTCTCCCAATCCCCTGCTCTAAACAAGCCTAACCAAAATAACTCTCTCTCCACTCTAACTTTCTTCGTGAGGTTAAAAAAATGCGTTTTATAGATTCTGCTGAAATCCTAGTTAAGTCAGGCAAGGGCGGCAATGGTTGCTTATCTTTCCGCCGTGAAAAGTATGTAGCCCGTGGTGGTCCTAATGGTGGTGATGGTGGTGCTGGTGGCAATGTTTATGCTAGGGGCACGAACAAGCTTTTGAGTCTATATGATTTTCGTTCTAAGCGTATATATGAAGCGAGGAATGGGCACCCTGGTGAGGGCAGTCAATGTGATGGTGCTAAGGGTGAAGATTTAATTATTGACTTACCGCTTGGCACACAAGTTTATGAAAAAACGGAAGATGGCGAAGTATTTTTGACTGATCTTTCGAATCCTGATGAACTTGTTTTGATTGCGCAAGGCGGGCGTGGCGGTAAGGGAAATGAATTTTTCAAGAGTGCTACGAATCAAGCGCCGAGGTTTGCGCAGAAGGGTGAACCGTACCAAGAGAAAAGGTTACGTCTTGAGTTGAAAATTCTTGCTGATGCTGGAATTATTGGACTTCCTAATGCTGGCAAGTCTACTTTTATATCACAAGTTTCTCAAGCAAAGCCGAAGATTGCTTCTTATCCATTTACAACTATCACGCCGAATCTTGGTGTAATGATTGATGATATTGATCCTGATAAGCGTATGGTATTAGCAGACATTCCAGGACTTGTTGAAAATGCTTCGCAAGGTGTTGGACTTGGTCATAGATTTTTGAAGCATATTGAGCGCACACGTTTTCTTATTCATATATTAAGTATAGAAGACATTCCTCTTGGCGAAGATGATGACACTTGGCAGGGCTTTGATTTAATTAATGAAGAGTTAGCGCTTTTTGATCCTGAACTTGCATTACGCAAGCAGATAGAAGTTGTGAACAAGATTGATCTTAGAAGTGAAGAAGAATTAGAATTCCTCATAGCGAAAGCCGCTAAGGACAAGAGGCAGATTTATTTTATTTCAGCTAGAGAAGAATTAGGTCTTGAAGAATTGACCAAAGAACTTTGGAAAGTACTTGAAGATGAGGCAATGCATGATGCCTTTATTAAGTACAAAGAAACTATTGTTGAGGAAGAAGAATTCCCTGACATTGAAGTTATTTACACCAATGAGGGTGGGGATAATTTCTAGAATGTGTTCCTAAATTAATTCTTTTGCTTTTTGGTGATAGGGCAAAAAAATCTCTTATGAGCTAAACTTAGCTCTATTACTGAGTTCCATTTCTGCCGAAATTAAGCTACGTCAAAAGTTTTTATCTTTCAGTCATTTATGTTTAAATAAACTCCTTCAAGAGAAAAACTTTGTTCCTTGCCAAAAAACAAAAGCTCTTAATTTAGAATAACATTCTAGCTGAATTAGGATTTTATTTTTTTCTTTTTGTAATTTAGTGGCAGTGTTTAACTTTTAAAAGCCATGGATTCCACGCCTCTTATTTCTTACTGTTTTACTACGCAAAACAGAGAAATAGTGCTCTGAATGACAGTTGAAAGATGAATTAATAGTTTTTAAAGGCATGGATTCTCACGTCGCTACGCTCCTCAGAATGACAGTGGAAGAGGAACTTATTATAGAAATAAAATCATAAATCTTCATCTAACTCTATTTAGGACACTGAACAGAATTAATACTATAAAATCCATAAGGCATTTTTAGCAGCGCTAAAAAATGACTTATTCGAGGTCAAAAATTTTGTAACTAAAGTTTAGTGGTACGCTGAACTCTATACAAAATTTTTGTGTGCCACCTTTGAATTATTTTGCAAAAATAAGATATTTGCTTTAGAAATACGCTATAATTTAATTATATATAAAGCGCATTTTTACAAATAAAATCATCAAAGCACAAAAGGCTTTAGCGAACAAGCATTTTTCACATAAAATGCGCAGTGAGGATTTTGCGAGCGAAGCTCCAAAATCT
>CAYJDN010000357.1:0-2063 GCA_964368925.1 uncultured Desulfovibrionaceae bacterium
TTTCGCTTTTTCTTTTTTAGGGGTAATATCAACTTCATCTGGTTCGATAGCTGATTGTTTAAAATTGCGTATAGCCTTACCTAAGCCAGAGCCGATTTCAGGCAATTTCTTCGCACCAAAAATAACAAGAACAAGAACTAAGATAATAAGTAATTCTTGTGTACCAATTCCGAACATAGTTCCTCCTTACTGCTTATCTGCTAAGCGAGTATACAAAAGATGAATACAGATTAGCTTAGTATAGAAAAGATAGCAAGCCTTTAGAAAAACTTTTTAATTTTTTCTAAAAATCTTGCTATCTCATATTGATTAAATTGTTCGAATGCTCTTAACCACAACGTGAATGTGAACAAGATGGACAGATATGACAGCCCTCTTGGAAAATCATAGGTTCACCACATTCTGGGCAAGCAGGCTTGCCTTCAAGTGAAGTGCCGCCGCTTACTTTTGCTCCGCTAAGATAGCGATTTTCCAAAACATAAGCTATAGCATCAGGAATTGAAAGCACCATGCCTTTCTTTTGGAAAATTGGGTGTTCGCCGCCTATACCTTTGATTTGATTTACTATTGAACGAACATCAATACCAGAGCGTAAAGCTAAGGATACTAAACGACCAATCGCTTCTGCCTTGGCTGTTGTTGAACGGCCAGATTTACCAATAGTAGCAAATATTTCAAAAGGTTCGCCGTTCTGATCTTCATTAACAGTAAGATAAAGAGCACCTAAACCAGTTTGAATTTTTTGTGTAAATCCTGTTAATTGATCAGGACGCTGACGAGCATGAATTTGTCCTACAACAGCATTTTCTTGCTGACGTTTCTTTTCAGCATCACCAGTATATAACACTTGAATTGCCTTACAACCGTCACGATAAACAGTCACACCTTTACAGCCAAGTGTGAAAGCCAATTTGTAAATTTTATCAATATCTTCAATAGTTGCAGAATTTAATAAGTTTACAGTCTTAGACACAGCATTATCAGTATATTTTTGGAAAGCTGCTTGCATACGCAAGTGAGCTTCTGCGGAAATATCCATAGCAGTTACGTATACTTGGCGCATTTTTTCTGGTAAGAGATCAAAATCTTTAATGCTACCAAATTGCATAAGCGCTTCCATTACTTCAGGCGTATGCATATTATTATTGACTAATTCACGCTCAAAATAAGGATTGATTTCTAATAATCTTTCGCCGTCCATCACGTTTTTAGCAAAACAAAGAGCGAATAATGGCTCTACACCAGAAGAACAACCAGCAATAATAGAAAGTGTTCCTGTTGGTGCTATGGTAGTGATAGTCGCATTACGTAGCGGAGTTGAGCCAGCAAAGATAGATTCTTCAAATGCAGGGAAAGCGCCACGTTCTTCAGCTAATAGACTTGAAGCTTTACGCCCTTCAACTTGAATAAATTCCATAATCTTTTCAGCAAGTTCTAAGCCCATTTCGCTATCATAAGGAACTTGTAATAAGAAAAGTAAATCCGCAAAGCCCATAACGCCTAAGCCGATTTTACGGTTTTTACGCACATTTTCTTCAATTAAATCTAATGGATAAACAGAAGCTTCAATAACGTTATCTAAGAAACGCACTGAAGAATGAATAATACGTTTAAATTCGTCCCAATCAATACAGTGGCTTGGGTGCGTGTTACAATCTTGGCCAGAAATGAAGAATTTTACAAGATTGATTGAACCAAGATTACATGCTTCATAAGGTAATAATGGTTGCTCGCCGCATGGATTTGTTGATTCCATGTCGCCTTGAGCTGGAGTTGGATTGTCTTTATTAATTCTGTCTAAGAAGATAATGCCAGGATCACCACTGATCCATGCTTTTTTTACAAGTAAATCAAACACTTCTTTTGCATTCAAAGTGCCTGTAATTTCTTTATTGCTTGGATTTACAAGATTATAATCTTCGTTTCTTTCTACCTTTTCCATAAATTCTTCAGTAAGACCAACAGAAAGATTGAAGTTTGTAAATTCGCCATCTACTTCTTTTGCAGAAATAAATTCTAAAATATCTGGGTGATCAACACGCAAAATACCCATATTTGCGCCA
>CAYJDN010000358.1:0-2048 GCA_964368925.1 uncultured Desulfovibrionaceae bacterium
ATTCTACGCCAAAAATATATCTTCCTTACAAAATCATCAAACAATATTTATCTATATCACGCTTACTTCATGCGAGAAGTAATATTATTCTTCACCCAAGTAGAGTCAATCCACTCCACAGGATTTACTGGTGTGCCGCCTACTAATATAGAAAAATGCACGTGATCGCCAAAAACCATGCCAGTAGTACCAGTAGTACCTAAGTCAGCATTTTTTTCTACTTCATCGCCGATTTTTACATGAATATCAGTAAGATGTGCATAAAGCGAATGAACGCTGAGGCCGTGATCAACAATGACGACATTTCCGAAAATACCTACATTACCAGTGTAAATTACCTTACCTTTATTTGTCGCTCTAACAATATCTTTAGCAACAGAGGCATAATCTAAGCCTGTGTGGAATTGGTAGTCAAATTGTTCACCTTTGTGCATGTAAATACGTGTATCGCCGAATCCGCCACGTAGGGCTGCTCGTGGCTGCCTTTGAAAATCTTCTGTAAAGAGAAAATGATCGGCAGTTTCTTTGGTCACTTCGGCGAAGAAAGCCAAGTTGTCAGATCTTACTTGCTTATTTATGGCAGAGTATTTTTCAAAGAGCGTGCCTTGCTCAATGGGTGTTAATTCTGCGATTTTATTCTTACTTTTTTCTAAGAAAGCGTCATCAATGTCGATAATGTCGTCAATGAACACTCGATTAGTCAAGTTAATGAGCAAACGACTAGAAGTGAGATTGCCAGCATCATCTATAGCCATAATTTCAGGCACATAGCTTGAAATTCCCATAAAATAAGGGAAAGGGAAAAGACAAATGTATTCATCATTTTCTTTTTTGAAAGCAGGGTAGAACTTATCTTCAATCATTATGCCTGTTTCAACTACATCGGCATCACTTGTGTAGCGAATGAGAGCAGAACCGCCACGCCTAATTCCAGCAGGTGTAGTTAATACTGAAATTTTAGGAGATTTCGTGTCCATTACAAATGTGTAGTGTTGCTTTTCTTTGTTGCCTAAACCAAAACGAGCAAAAGAATTATCATAAGCAATGATTTCTAGTGTAAATTCGCCATCTGGCAGCTTTATGTCAGAAAAAAGAAATTCATATTCAAAATCTTGAGGCGCTTCTTCAAAGATCTCTTCAAAAAGCACCATAGATTGATCGCCACGATAGGCTTTGATTATTATTTCTTCAATTCCAGAAGCATCTGAAATATTGACATTAAATATAGTTTTGAGATTTGTTTTTCCCTCAACAGTAGGCTTTAGGCTTATGCTAGGATCTTTGAAATCTTTGAATAAAAAATAAGATAAAGTTAGAACACATAGAGCAATTATTGATAAGATTGCAATTCTAGTATTTTTTTTGTTGTTGTGCCTTTGTAAAAGAGGTCTTGGTGCTCTCATATTCAACCTTTATTACTTGACTAAATATACTAAGCAAATCGCATAGATATTGCATATCTCGCATGCTATGTATCAATTTCTTCAAGTAATTTTATTGTAAATTTCAAGAAATCAGCTTCTGTAATAATCCCTATCAACTTATTATCTCTAAGAATAGGAAGACAGCCGTATTTATGCTCTACAAGTATCTTTGCTGCGATTTTCAAAGATGTGTCAATAGTGATACAGTGCACATCAGTTTGCATTATTTCTGCAACGCTCATGTCAGAATCAATACTGTCTTGTTCGTCTTTGTTGATGTCAGCAAAGGTCGATATTGTGTAGGCTAAAAGATCTCTGTGTGTTATAAGCCCTAGGAATGTTTCATCTTCATCTACTACGGGTATATGACGGATTTTTGCAAATTCCATAAGTTTACGTACGTCAAGGAGGGAATCTTCTTTATAAAGAGTAAACACTGGTGACGACATAATTCCTGCTACAGTAATCATAGAAAACCTCCAAGTATGCACTTTGGTTAAATCGATTTCTTGACTAAGTCTAGAATGTATTATTTTTCCCTATAAGTCAAGTCTTGCCAAAATAAAAAGAAAAATATATATTGCCTTTGTAGCTTATATTGTAGAAAAAAGCATTGTAAAAAAA
>CAYJDN010000359.1:0-2044 GCA_964368925.1 uncultured Desulfovibrionaceae bacterium
TGTTTAGGGTTTATTTCCAAATTAAGAGCTTTTGTTTTTTGGCAAGGAACAAAGCAAGAGCGTGACTGTAAGCTATTTTGGTGAATACAAACATTTTTTCGCTATATAACCAAAAAACAAAAGAATTAATTTAGAAACACACCCTAGTTTGAAGTAAATCTAACATCTCCTGTGTTTCCTTCGTATCTTTATCATCTAAACCTAATTGATTTTTCCTTATGCCAAGTGCTTTTGAAAAACATTCATAAGCCTTTGTATAGTTTTGCATTTTTTCGTAAACAACACCAAGATGATGATAGAGAGTAGCTGTATAAATATGTTCTTCACCAACATCTCTATAAAGCAAATCTAAGTTAATTGCATACGATTCTAGGGCTTTATCATATTCTTTCAAAAATGTATAGGCCTCGCCTATTCTGTAATGACTTGTACCAATTAAAAAATGAGAAACACCTAATAACTCCTTACGCATATTTAGAGCTATTATATAAAATTCCAAAGCCTTACGGTATTCACCCATAGTAAAATGCAAAAAACCAATATCTGCATAACTTTGAGCAACTTCTTCACTTTTCTCTTGCTTGTTTTTCCGTATTTCTAAAGCTTTATTAAAATATTCTAATGCCTTGTCAAATTCATTCTTATGCGTATACGCAAAGCCAATATTTTCATAACTCAAAGCTATTTCAATGCTTTCCAAAGAAAGAGATTTTCTCCGTATATCCAAAGCTTTATTATAATATTCCAAGGCTTTATCATATAATTGCTCATGATTATAAATAAAACCAATACTATCATAACTCTTTGCAGTATAAATATGATGTTCGCCCAAGATTTTTACTTCAATTTCTAAAGCTTTAAATAAATATTGTAATGCTTTATCATATTCTCTATAACTAGAATAATAATGCGCAACAATAGAGAAAATTGAAGCTGTTTCAGAATAACTTTTTAGAGTATCAGAATGTTCTTCGCCAAGAATTTCTTTACGAATTTCCAAAGCAATGATTTCAAATTCCATAGACTTCAAATAGTCTTCTTTTTTCAAAAATTCTTTAGCTAAAATACTGTATATATTTGCAATTTTTTCATAATCATCAAGTAAAGAATTATGATTTTTTCCTAAAATCCTTTCCTTTATTTCTAAAGATTTTGCAAAATATTCTAATGCCATGCTATAATCAGCATGCTCATCATAAACCATAGCAATATTTTCAAGACAAGTAGCCACGTCAATATGATCATTTCCAAGAATCTTTTTATATAGTTTCAAGGCTTTATTCAAATATTTTAGCGCCTTATTATAATCGCCCATACTATGATGCACACTACCAACATTATTATAACTTGTAGCCCTATCGACATGATTTTCTGGTAAAATTTGTTCACGTATAATCATAGCTTTAGTGTAATATTCTAAAGCCTTAGCATAATCATTCTTTATATTATATAGTAAACCAATGTTGTTATAACTTGTAGCCGTGCTTTCATGCTCAATGCCATTCATTTCTTCTTCTATCAAAAGAGCTTGCAGACTATACTCTAAAGCTTTTTTATGAGCTTCATCATTTTTTTCAATATTTTCAAAGTCGGCATACATAGCTTCAAGGTAGGCTTTTATAGTGCGCATATCTAATCCTTTTATAATTGCCTGTGTTATTTATATAATAAGTTGTATAAAGAAGATGGCAAGTTAATAGACTCTATAATTATTGACATATAGCCAAAAGCATGCTACCAAAGCTGAAATTTTAATTTTAGGAAAGAATATGGATACACATGTAAAATTATATTATAAAACAAGGCCTTTTGTCGTTTTATTTATTCTTTGGCTTGTTCCTTTCTTGCTAACATATTGGTATGGATTAGAAAACCTATTTATTGTTTCAGGCTTTGGTTTTTTATTTTTCCTTTCTAGTATTCTTTTTATGATTTTTTGTACTTTTCGTGGTGGTGGTCATAAATTGCATAGATCTAACATGTATTTCATTGGTTTTCTTGCCTATTTAATAACCTTTACTATCATTAATTTATGTATTGGTTG
>CAYJDN010000360.1:0-2035 GCA_964368925.1 uncultured Desulfovibrionaceae bacterium
ATTTCTGGGAGGTTATAATGGGTGTTAATAATTTATTAAGTATTGGTAACCATGCACTACTTGCAAACCAAACCGCAATTAACGTTGTTGGTTCTAACATTGCAAACGTAGAAGTAGATGGTTATTCAAGGCAAACAGTCGAGTTTGAGGCTTATGCACCTTATCAAACTCAGGCTGGCGCTATTGGTATGGGCGCCCATGTTGCAGAAATAACAAGGTCTTTTGATCGTTTGCTTGAAAATACCTTTCTTAACAGATTTACGGAAGCTGGCAGATATTCAACTCAAGAAGGCATTCTTACTAGTGTAGAAAGTATTTTTAACGAATCAAATCGTGATGGTATTAACTCACTTTTATCTGACTTTTTTACATCTTGGCAAGGAGTTGCGAATTTGCCTGATGATTTAGCTACAAAGCAAGCTTTATTATCAAATAGTGAATCTTTAACTTCAATTATTCGTGAGTCGAAAGACACATTAGAAAATTATCAAGAAGAAATTGATAGATATATTGCTGATGATGTAGAAAGAGTGAATGAAATCATTGACTCTTTGGCAGAATTGAACCTTAGCATAGCTCAAAATACTTTACCAAGAGATAATCCTAATCAATTACTTGATGAAAGAGATGCTCTTATACGTGAATTATCTGGCATAGTTGATGTTACTGTTGAAGATAAAGGCGGTTTAGATTTTTCTGTGCGCTTGACTAATGGTAAGCCATTAGTTGAGGGCGATGTTAAGTATGCTTTAGTAGTGCAAAATGCTCAAATTGAATATAAAACTAAGGGCTTTACAGGCGAAGCTATTGTTAGCGGTGAAGATGATTTTGAATATACAATTGAAGCATTAGAAAATAATCAATTTAGAGTTTCCTTAGACGGCGGTGAATCGTGGGTACAAAATGCTGATGGCACAATACAACATTTTGACGTTCCACCAGTAGGGCAAAGCGTTCAAGTTAAAGAATTAGAAATTTCTTTCACAGCAGATGACTTTTTACCTGGTGACACAATTAGTATTGTACCAAAAACAGGCGTCTATTGGGACTCGCCAACTCGTCCACCTGAAAATATTACTCCACTTATCAGCGCAGATGGGAGCGATGATCAACTTCGCCTTACAGGTGGTTCATTAAGCGCTTATTTTATTACTCGTGACTATAATATTGGTAAGTATCTTGATAAATTAGATGCTATGGCTGAAACATTAGTATGGGAAACGAATGCAATTTATTCTCAAGGTGCAAGCACTTATGAGCAATCGGCTTATTATGGTAGTGAGAGTGTAGACGATTTAAATGTTGCTCTTGGTGATTCTGGTTCTGGTCTTCATTTCCATGATCGTTTACAAAATGGTAACTTTACCATTAATATTTATGATGATGCCACTGGCGATAGAATAAAGCATGGGCCTATAGATTTTGACACAACAACGCCTGAAATAGACAATTTTGACCCTAATACACATACATTAAATGATGTAGCAAATGCGATTAATAGTACATATACTGGTGAAATATATGCAGAAATAGTAGATGGTAAGTTGCAATTAGAATCAGCAGACGGCACGCATTTTGCTTTTAGTCAAGACAGTTCTGGTTTGCTTGCGGCACTTGGAGTGAATTGCTTTTATCAAGGCACAAGTGCGACAAATATAGCTGTGCGTGATGATATTCGTAATAATGTTGGCTTGATTAATTCTGGTCAAGTGAATCAAGCGGGTGTTCTTACTGCTGGTGATAACTCAATTGCTTTAGAAATATCGACACTTGCAAATAAAAAAGTAACTATTACGACACCTTGGGAAACAACGGAACAATCCATTTCTGGTTATTATTCAAGTTTGGTTTCTTTGGTGGGTGCAGAAACAAGAAATGCTTCCTTTAATGCTGAATATCATGGAGCGCTTTCTGCGGATTTAGAGGCTCGCACACAGTCTTTCTCTGGCGTAAACTTAGATGAAGAAATGGCTAGTCTAATCAAATTTCAACACTCCTATACTGCCGCCGCAAAACTCATCACAACAGCTGACGA
>CAYJDN010000361.1:0-2015 GCA_964368925.1 uncultured Desulfovibrionaceae bacterium
CTTCTATCTTGCTTTTTGCTATGCTTTCACTTGTAATTACTGCATTTATTATTATTTTTTTAGAGCCTATCATAAGTTTTATGAACACGCCTGAAGACGCCATAGGTGAAACAAGGAATTATTTGCTTATTTGTGCGCTTGGTTTGCCTATGACTTTTGCCTTTAATACTTTTAGTGCTGTTTTTCGAGGACTTGGTGATTCAAATACGCCACTTATGGCAGTTGCTATTGCTGTTTTTATCAATATTATAGCAGATTTAGTTTGTGTTGCCGTCTTCGATATGGGCGCTGGCGGCGCTGCAATTGCAACAGTTTTTGCACAAAGTTGTAGTGTGATTATTTCAAGTTTGATTGTTAAGCGAAAGAAACTTATTGCTTATTCTTTTGAAAGAAAGGATATTAATAATAGTCATATAAAAAGGATACTTGCACTTGGTGCACCTATGGCATTACAATCAATTTTGATAAATATTTCATTTTTGACTGTGATGATAATTGTAAATCAATACGGAAGTGTTTTCTCTACTGCTGTTGGAATTTCTGAAAAAATGTGTGGTATATTAATGCTTTTACCAATGGCATTTATGCAATCATTATCAGTGTTTGTGGCGCAAAACTTTGGAGCAAATGATTTTGTAAGAGCGAAAAAAGGCTTAAAGATTGCTATTAGTCTTTCATTTTCTTATGCAATTATCACTGCCTATTTTTCTTATTTTCACGGCGATTTACTTGCTTCATTACTCAATTCAAATGCTGATGTGATACGTGAAACGCATAATTATCTCAAGGCTTATGCCTTTGATACTTTGCTTGTGGCTTTCTTATTTTGCTTTGTTGGTTTTTTCAATGGCTTAGGTCAAACTTTCTTTGTTATGGTGCAAGGCGTGGCTGGAGCATTGCTTTTGCGTGTGCCTCTTGCATATTTATTTAGTTTTATTGAACCTTTTTCGCTCACAACTATGGGGCTTTCCATTCCAATTGGTTCAGCTTTTCAGATAATTGTTTGCCTTATATTTTATAAAAAAATTCAAAAGCATATTTGGAAAATCTAGAATATTCTCTATAAAGAAAGAGGCGTGGCTATAGAACAATAGATAGGTATATAAAATAATTATTTATTTTCTAAAAACTACTTACATTTTTCCATAAGAGCAATAACCTTAGGATCATCTAAAAGTTCTGCCGCTCTTATATTATGTTTTGCCAGTTGATAGTATTCTTCTTTTTTTGTAAGCGTGTATGAAAGCCATTTATAGAGGATTTCTGGATTTGGCTTTTCGCTATGATAGCGTTCTAGAAATTCAAGCACAGCCTTTAATTGTCGCATGGAATTTTTGTGGACATTCCCATCATGTATGCGATAAGCACAACCAGCCATAGGGAAAAGACGATAAATATATTCATTATTATCAGCTAAATACCTAAAAATTTTTGTGCGCAAAATTAAATCATCGGCGATCATATCTTCATCAAAAGCCTGAACTTTTTCAACAATCTCTGAACGGAAGAAAGTGCCTTGAATATAGAAAGAATGAAATTTATTATATTCAATCATATCAAGCTCTAATGGACTAGGTATGTTGTTTTTTGGCAAGTTTGCAGGGTGAATTTTTATTATATTACTATTATTATCAATGAGTTGCACTTCTGTATTAGCAACAAAGGCAATATGAGCCTTTGCATTCATTAATTTGAGCTTTGAAGAAATGCAGTCCTTTAATAAAAAATCGTCCATAGCAAGAAAGGTAACAAATTCGCCACTCGCATGACTAAAGGCAGTATTGAAGTTTTTGCTAATTTTACCTGAGTTTGGCTGAGAAATGACTTTCATAGGCATAGGGCTGATTTTTGCCAGTTTTGTTAGTAATTCAAGACTATTATCACTTGAACCATCGTCTAGAGCAATTATTTCAATATCTTTATATTCTTGTTCCCAAAGCGAAGTTAAACATTCTTCTATATAATTTTGGTGATTATAGCTTAAACAACAAATGCTTGCTAGGTTTTTTGTATAA
>CAYJDN010000362.1:0-2013 GCA_964368925.1 uncultured Desulfovibrionaceae bacterium
GCCTTTTCTCCGTTCATTGCTCATAGTATTAAACAAATTGATGATTTAATCAAGCTTTTCATGTTTGCAAAAAGAACAATTAGTTCATCTACTATTAGAATGAGTGCTTTTGGGATACTATTAAGGTTAGAGCAGTTTTAAACAGTATGAAAACTGCTCTAATACAATTTTTCTTGCTCTAGCATGAGCATATTTTCTCTAAGATAGATATAGGCTTTATATTCGTCATTAGTAAGATCTTCTCCGCAAGTTAATAAACGAAGATGTTTGGCTTTTGTGTTTGCACAAAGATGTATATATTCATGTAATGTATGAATATTCATATTTATACTTTGAACAGATTGCCCTTGTAATTTTTTTCTTAACGAAACAAGGATATTATATCCATGTTCATCTAAATCTCCAAAGTAAAATATATTTTTATCTTTTATCCAATCAAGTGAAGATATTTTTGTTATTGCCTTACCCACTCCGCCCAAAACAAATGAATCATCAGGAATGATGTTAGCTGGAATACTTTTTAGCATTTTACGATTTTCAACAATCAATATATTTTTTTCATCTGGCTTGGCTAAAGTGAGTATCATTTCCCCCTCGAAATTATTTCTTTGCGAATAGATGAGAAAATCTTTATCTAAACTTATCCCATATCTACTTTCAATATCAGCTTTCACGCTTTTTTCAAATCCAAACACTTTATCCCAAATTTTTAGGAAAAGTCCCGTATTTTTTTCTATAAACTTCGTGTCTAGCGATGTTTTTATAGAACGAATAAGAATTGTATCACCCATTTCTAGATGTTTTTTAAGCCAAGGAAGCGTGTCTAAAACACCTCTCCATTCATTGTAATATTGCAAATAGTATTGTGGATTAGCAAGAAGTAAATCTTTAATATTTTCATCTTCGCTTGCTTCATACATTTCTTTTAGCTTTGCAATTACTTTATAATCAAGCTTTATTGTTTTACAAAACAATTGCATAGAGCTAAATTCTAAAGCATTTGGATATTCCAAGTTTTTCCCAGCCCAATAGTTTTCGCATATTGTAAGATTGCGCATATCACGAAACTCTTCACGCATTATTGCAAGCCATTCGCCAGCTTTCTCGCTACGTAGTTGCGCTTTTGAGAGTTCGCCTAATTCAAGTTTAATTGGCAAAACAATTTCTTGCCCTTGCATCAATGCAGGGCAAATACTGTTCCAAAAGCGATTATGTAGCTCTTTATATATCTGCTTCAAATGTGGCATTTTCTGCATCAGTGTCCCCTACTACTACAACTTTTTTTCGTTCATCAATTGTTTCAAATTCGCAATGATAGATAGTAGAAGCATAATCACTTATTGAGATAACTTCAAAGGCACTATCAATATTATTTTGAATAGAGGCTAGGTGCGTATATGGAGTAATTACAATATATTGAATGTTTAGCCTCCTTAGCATTTTGAGCATATTATCAATTTTCTCCGAATTATCAACGCTTGAAAATGCTTCATCAATAAAAACGCTTGCAAAAGAATTCTTCAAGCCTTTGGAGCTATTGAATGACAATATTGAACCTAATAATGCTATACTCATTGTTTCTTTTTGTCCGCCAGACACGCTAGATAAATCTTTATAATATCGAATTTCACTATTATCCGAAGCGCTATATTCAACAATACTAAAATCAAACCAATTTGAAACCCTAGACCATTTTTCTCTTTCTTCTAAATAGGCTTTTTCTTTGCTAACAAGAGGCATAATAAGAACATGAGAAAGTTCTTTAATATAATTTTCTCGATCTTCTTCTTTTTCTGTTTTTTTAATAAGATCAATCTGCATTTCTATTCGTTTTTTTAAAGCAAGATAACTTTCTAACTTTTTATCCTTTACCCTTGTTGCCGAAATTTGCAGATAGGTATCATTATTAAATTCTACTGTTTTTAAATTAGTATTAATTTTTGAAATTTCATTTTTTACTTTATCTTCTAGAGCTATTAAATTTGCAAAATAACTATTGATAATATTAGGAAA
>CAYJDN010000363.1:0-1994 GCA_964368925.1 uncultured Desulfovibrionaceae bacterium
CATCCAAAATCTTTAACAATTAAGTCGATCGCCGCCCACCTGAAAAAGTAAAGTAAATACTGTATCTTACCCTTACTACATTATGTGCCTTAGCACAAAAGGCTTTAGCGAACGAGCATTTTAATATATTTTTTAAAAGGCATGGACTCCACGGCACTGCGTGCCTTTGAGTGACAGCGGAAGATTTAACTTATAAGATTTAAAATACTATAACTTCCTCTGCATTTCTCACTCAGTGGGAAAATGGAGTAAACTCGCGGAGTCCATGCTTTTTAAACTCTTATAAAGTTATTTTTCCTTATGTCACTCAGAGGATGAACGAAGTGAATCCGTGGAGTCCATGTCTTTTTTTGAATCAATATAAACATAATGCTTTATGTGTTTAGCTGGCTGTTCATATAAGAAGCTCTACAGCCTTAAATTTATGTTACAAATTACAAATGTGACTTTTTGCGAAAATCTGTATCACTAATTTTACAAAATTAAACTTGCCATTTTTCGTTAAAACAATAATTCTCTCTTTGTTGTATGTCTTTGATTTTAACTTTAGCTTTAGCTTTGGAACTTAATTTCAATACATGCAATAGACAATTTATTTTGTCTTTCACGTTTGACTAGGGAAGCATGGTGCAAATCCATCACGGTCCCGCCGCTGTAAGTGATACTTTTTATGTATTAATCCACTGTATACTACTGGTATATGGGAAGGAACATAAAGGGGTTAGACTCACAAGTCAGAAAACCTGTCCTATGTGAATTGTTATGTCTTTCGAGGAAAGAGGCTGACTTTGTGTGATCAATTACATTTCTTTATCTATATTGAATATATGTGTTTTTTTGCAGAAAAGTTTCTTTTTTCTCGTTATTATTATCCTCTTACCAGGGTTTAGGAGAAGAATATGAATTTTCTGCGTTTTAGTTTAATAGCACCCGCTCTTTTTTCGGGACTGCTATTCCCATTACTTTCTAAAGCTGAAACTGTTGAGGCCTATGTTGTTACTGCTTCACGTTTCGAGCAAGAAATTAATCAAGTTGGCTCTGATGTTACCATTATTAGTGCCGAAGAAATCCGTGAAAAACAAATCACTTCGCTTGCTGATGCTATAAGATATATTCCAGGCTTGCGTATTTCACAAACAGCAAATGGCGCAGCAAGTATATTTGCTCGTGGTTCTAAATCAGATTCAGTATTGATTCTTATTGACGGTATTCCTGTTACTGATGCTACTGGCTTAGGCGTTGATGCAAGTTTATTTTATTTAGCAAATGCTGACAAAGTTGAAGTTGTACTTGGTGCACAATCAGCTCTATATGGCGCTAATGCACTTTCTGGCGTTATCAATATCGTCACTCAAAAAGGTGAAGGCGATTTAAATGGCTCAATTTTGATTGGTGCTGGCGTACCAACACAAGGCCTTATTCAAGCAAATATTAATGCTGGTGATGAAGATGTGTCTTTTGCACTTGGATTAAATGCACAACAAACCAATCTTTTTTCATCAACAAATCGTAAATCTAGTAGCTATCAAAGTGACTTTGATGAAGCAAATGAAGTTGGTTTCAATTCTAATCTTAGCATAAACCTTAGTGATAATTTTTCTTTATCAACCTCTGCACTTGCTGATTATCAAACATTGCAATATGATGACACAGGGGCAAGCAATGGCAATGATCTACATAGCCAATATATTCGTACATTCTTCAATGTAAAACCTGAGCTTGTTTTATTTGATGGATTTTGGACTCAAGCGCTAAACATAGGTTATACCAATATAAATAGGCAATATATTGATGGTGATACCGATCAATATAGAAGCCATAGTTTAAACGCAGATTGGCAGCACAAATTTGAATTAGGCATACACAATATTGCACTTGGTACAAGCTATAAATTTGATGAACAGCTTGCTTCCTACACAACTTTTGGTTCAAAACCAGAAAAAGATTTTGAAACCTATAGTGCTTATGCTGAATATAGCGTAAATCCTTTTGAT
>CAYJDN010000364.1:0-1990 GCA_964368925.1 uncultured Desulfovibrionaceae bacterium
AAATCATTGCTATAGATTTGCATTTGCTCTTTAGCAAGTTCAAGCGTTTCTTTATGAAACACAAGTATAATTCCATGAATTAAAGGCGATTGCATAAATGTATTTACACTATGCCACCACAATGGCTTATCATTATAATTCAAAAATTGTTTAGGTAATGCACTAGGAATTTCTTGAATAAAGCTACTATTTGAGCAATGAGCAGTATTTTTTTCATTGCTTAGTTCACAGCCTGTATTATTGCTTTTAGTAAAAGTTTCTTTATGTATTCTTGTGCCAAGGCCAGCGGCTAATAATATTGCATAATTCATAGTAATTATTCACTAATCCAATCTTTAGAACGCATAATTGCTTTATGCCAATTGTGTCTTAATTCTTGTCTTTGTTCTTCACTAAGGCGAGGTTCAAAGCATCTATCCAATTTCCAGCGTGCTGTCATATCACTCTTATCTTTCCAAAATTCCATAGCAAGACCAGCAAAACAAGCAGCACCTAGAGCCGTAGTTTCTGTAATTGTCGGTCTTTCTACTGGTACACCAAGAATATCGGCTTGGAATTGCATAAGCATATTATTACGTGAGGCACCGCCATCGGCACGTAATTGACTGATCTTTATTCCAGAATCCGCTTGCATACTTTCCATAATATCAAATGTTTGTAAGGCAATAGCTTCTAATGCGGCTCTTGCAATATGCGCCTTTGTTACACCACGATTAAGCCCAACCATAATTCCTCTAGCGTAAGAATCCCAATAAGGAGCACCAAGCCCCACAAAAGCAGGAACAAAATACACGCCCCCATTGTCAGGCACAGAAGAAGCAAGTGCTTCAACCTCAGAAGCTGAATTTATAATCTGCAAGCCATCTCTAAGCCATTGCACAGTTGCTCCACCCATAAAAACAGAGCCCTCTAATGCATAGCGTATATGTCCATCTCTTTGCCAAGCTACAGTTGTTAGCAAATTATGCTGGCTTTTCTTCGCCTCAGCACCAGTATGCATAAGCATAAAACAACCAGTACCATAAGTATTTTTTGCCATACCCTCTTCAAGACAAGCATTACCAAAAGTAGCGGCTTGTTGATCGCCAGCTATGCCAGCTATAGGAATTGCATGCCCCATAAATTCAGCATGGATTTCAGCTGCTTTACCAGAAGAAGGTACTATTTCAGGTAGCATCGATTTAGGAATATTGAAAATTTCCAATAATTCATCATCCCAATCAAGAGTATGAATATTAAAAAGCATTGTGCGTGAAGCATTTGATGGATCAGTCACGAAACTTTGCCCTTTCGAATAATTCCAAATAAGCCAAGTGTCTACAGTTCCAAATAAAAGTTCGCCTTTTTCAGCCTTTTCCCTTGCATTTTCAACATTATCAAGTATCCACTGAATTTTTGTCGCTGAAAAATAAGAATCTACAAGCAAACCAGTCTTTTCTTGGACGATTTTTGCTTTATCTGTTGCATTTATACTCTCGCAAATATGCGCTGTACGCCTATCTTGCCACACTATTGCATTGTAAACAGGCATACCTGTTTTTTTCTCCCATACAATAGTAGTTTCACGTTGATTTGTTATGCCGACAGCACAAATTTCATGCCCCTTAACATTCGCCTCATGCATGCATTGTAGAGCCACTTGTGATTGTGAATCAAAAATTTCATTGGGATCATGCTCTACATAGCCAGATTCTGGAAATATTTGTCTAAATTCTTTTTGTGTGATGTGAACTATACGCATGTCGCTGTCAAAAAGTATTGCCCTAGACGAAGTTGTGCCTTGATCTAAGGCAAGTATATATTTTTTCATAGATGTTCTCTTTATCATATAGAGTATAATTTTTTATAACTAGGGTGTGTTTCTAAATTAATTCTTTTGCTTTTTGGCTATACAGCGAAAAATTGTTTGTATTCACCAAAATAGCTTACAGTCAGGCTCTTGCTTTGTACATTAATAGGCATCGTCAAAAGTTTTTCTCTTTCTGTCATT
>CAYJDN010000365.1:0-1962 GCA_964368925.1 uncultured Desulfovibrionaceae bacterium
ACGCATAAAAATATTAAAAGAAAAATTTTTAAAATAATTTGGGAACATTTTGTTTCGCTCATGTCGTTAAAGAATATAAGGGAAGATTGCACTCACCGATTTGGTGGGTGTATTCTTTTTGTAAAAAATTAGGAGGAACAGAAAATGAAAGAATCAATTTACAAAACCTATGATGAGCTACCATTGTTTTTAAATGCAAACACGGTGGCAAAGGTGCTTGGAGTGTCACCCTCGACCGGATACGAGCTAATGCACGAAAAAGATTTTCCGATACTCAAAATCGGTAATCGGATAGTCGTACCCAAAGAAAAATTTATTGAGTGGGTAGATACTCACACAGGAGGTGTCAATGAAGTTTAGTAATTATCCGAAAAGAGATGCTGTAACAAATTATTTTCCATTGCCAAATGAGATTTTTATGCTGGGACTAACAAGCGGTGAGATTGCGGTGTATTCATATCTGCTTTACTTGGAAGACCGAAAAACATTTCAATGTTACCCATCATACAAAACTATCGGCAAGGCTGTGAAGATGAGTAAAAATACGGTGCGAAAATATGTCGTTGACCTGGAGAGTAAAAAGTTAATTACCACGGAGCATACAAAAATATTTACCAAAGATGGGCTAAAGCAGAATGGGAATCTACTCTACACGATACGACCGATACAAGAAGCCATCAATCATTTTTATGCCGGACAGTTTGCACGAGCGGAACAAGCTATCGCAGCCGAGAAAATCAGGTCAATAGTTGACCCGCTGAAACAAAGAAAAGATGTTGCTTTTCCAGGGGAGGTGATCTCAGTTGTATGAGTAAAAACAAGGGGAATATTAAGTAGCAGGATAAAGAGCAGGCACCGCCAGCGGCACCTACTCAGTCACAGCGGACGGCAGTGCCGACCGCAAAGTACGATTTAAAGCCATATTCTCAAAAAATATAGACGTGCTGAAATTAGGGGCAAATCAAGAACTAAAAATGCAGTTTAGGGTCAAAACCCAAACATATATCGAGAAACAGCCTGTTTTCAGGGGTCAGTATACTTGCCTGAACATTCTTCATTCCAAAAACAGGTCAAGCCCCTTGCGTTGTCCCTGTTCGGCTATCGTGAGGCCAAACACTCTGTCCCACGTTTTTATTGTCTGCTCCTGTATGACCTGCACAAGCTCGGACAAGTTTTCACTCTCATCATATTGTTGCAAAGCGTTGTAATATGCTCTCTTTTCGTCATCGAAAATAATTGTCGGTGGGTAGTCATTAATCATCAGCCAATAGTTCAAAAGGGTTCGTCCAACCCGACCGTTACCGTCGGCAAATGGGTGAATGTTTTCAAACCGTGCATGAAAATATGCACCTGCCAAAAGCGGATTTTTTTGTCCGATAGAGTTGACTTCCTCGACAAGTTCGAAAATGTGCTGTTCCACCTCACTCGGTTCAGAACCAACCTCGTTAATGCCGGTAACATAGTCATGCTTTTTGAACTCGCCCGGACGTTCGTCTTGCTCAAAATATCGCCGCTCATCATACGTCCCCTCGGTTAAAATGCGATGCACTTCAAGGATAAGCGAAACCGAAAGTGGCACCTTTGCAACAATCTTGTCGAGCAAAAAGTCGTAGCATCTTTTTTGATTTTGTTGCTCGAACAGGGTGCGGGTGTCCCCGGAATATCCGACAACCTTACCGTTTTCAAATATCTCTCTTGTGTCGTGATATGTGATGTCGGAGTTTTCTATTTTGCCGGAATTGTAGGCAAACAGCACACGAAAGCTGTCCAAACAGCGTTCTAAATCGGAGGCGGTTTTAATGTCTTGTTCCTGCCATTTCTGTACGGCAATCTCATAGTTGTTCACAATATTCTCCTGTGGTCGTTATTATAATTCTATTATAGCATATTTAAGTGCGAATTTGTAAAAAATTAGCAAAATAATATTATTATTTATACTATTATATTATGGTTTTTTATCTA
>CAYJDN010000366.1:0-1961 GCA_964368925.1 uncultured Desulfovibrionaceae bacterium
AAAGCTTCAGTCACAGTAATGATATAAAAATCGCCCTCATGATGTCCATAAGTGTCATTTACATGTTTTAATCCATTCATATCAACATATAAGACATAAAAAGGTTCGTCATCTTCCAAGAATTGATTCATTCTTGAATAAGCCACTTCACGCACTTTCAATTGCGTAAAATTGTCAATAGTAGCCTCTTCGGCTAATTTACGTATGTCTTTTCTACCCTTTCTAATCGCCTGAGAAAGAAGAGTAAATTTTACTTTATGCGTATTTAAAGTTGAAAAAGTAGAGTCAAAAACTAAACATAAAAAGAAGCCAAGCAAAGCACAAACACCAATTTTAATAACAAGAATGTTCATGCGAGGGTCATAAAAATCTAAAGCATATATGACATAGACACTATGCAAGGAATAAAGGAAGATAATCATTAGAAATGATACAGTAAAATGTATATTTTGACCTGCTTTTATCACTTCAATATATTTTGTTTTTGAAAATAGATATTTTACTAACAAAACATAAGGAAAAGTAACAAGGAAAAGAATTGTTGTGATATTTATCCTGTATTCTCGGATAGCTACAATTTCAACAATAGGTATATCATAATAAAGTGAGAAAAATCCGATAATTATCATACGCATTGCCAACACGTGAAGCGCAAGAGTAAGCGATCTAAAAAGCAAGACCGTATTATTTTGTTTAAATATCAGTTTTAATTCCGTAAAATAAAGTACGAACAAAAGGAATAGAGCAAGATATTCATAGGTGAAACTTGTATAAAATACATAAGTAACATAAAAAAAAGCGTTTATAACTGTTACTATGCCGTACTTAAGCTTTACACTGGCATCATATAATCTTGTGCTATAGAAATAAAATGCGAATGAATACAGTATAAAGGAGATGAAAAAGAGTATGATCATTAGCCCTCCTCTTTACCTGCGTGCATAGTAGAATAAAATCTTTTTTTATCCTCACGCATTAAAATATCTACAAAATCAAGTAAGGCTGCCATACCCTTAGGTTTTTCTTCGTCAACGACAAAAATAGCGCCAATACTCGCAGAAAGCTTAAATCCCTCTAAGAGCGGCGTTTTATCAATTTCATTTTTCATTCTTGCCACAATATTGTTTAAATCGTCTACGCCACCAACATCAGGCAATAAGACAAGAAATTCATCGCCACTAATGCGAGCGGCAATGTCAGATTCACGAATAGAATGTCTAATAGAATCAGCAATTTCAACTAAATAGAGGTCACCTTTGTCATGGCCGAAATTATCATTCACATATTTTAAAGCATTCACATCAACAAAGAGCAAGCCAAAATCAAGATCAGATGTATTCAAAATTTCATCAAACTTATCAAACACATACTTCTTGTTGTAGAGCTTTGTTAAAAAGTCGGTCGCAAGCTTTTCACTTGTTTCTTTCTTTTTCATTTCAATTTCATTAAAATGCAATTGCGCAGTGTCATTTTGTCTTTTATACATGGAAAGATTAATAAAATTGATAGTATACAAGAAAAGATAGTAAAAGAGCGCTAAAGAAACAAGGACAATAACTGTCAACTGTCTTGCTTGCTGTGGGAAATAGACATCAGTGACTAAACAATAAGCATCAAATGCTAAATAAGATAAAACAAATAGAGTGCTTAGAATAAGAATTTCTGTATAAGGAGATGCTAATGACGCTCGCTTGATATAACGAACAGGAATGAGCTTTTCAATAAGAACAAGAGCAACACTCAAGAAGAAAACGGTCATAAATAGAATGACATATCTATAAAATGAATCACTAAGCAAAGCCATAGGTGCAATTTTTAATATTGCGCTGAAAAAAGCGACTGAAGGCAAATGCATACATGCAATATGTAGAGCTACTATCGAAGCACCAAACATAGCTTGAGTGAAGGGAGCTTTTGATATGAGCTTAAACTCAATTGCGAGTAATCCAAATAGTGCAATA
>CAYJDN010000367.1:0-1285 GCA_964368925.1 uncultured Desulfovibrionaceae bacterium
AGGAAATTTCAGGTATTCATCAATGAAGAGTTAAATCAATACGGTGTACACTCTTCTGAACTACCTTACCTGATTGCGCTCTTATTCAATAACGATGGTATTCTTCAAGACAATTTGTCTAAAAGTACTAAGATTGATAAAGCAGCAACAAGTAGAGCTTTAAAATCTTTAGAAGAAAAGCAATTCATCTACAGAAAAGAAAGCGCTCATAGTAATAGACACAAGCAAGTTTTTTTAATGGATAAAGCTTATGAAATAAAGCCGCACATTGAAGTCGCCATAAAAAAGTGGGCAGATTTACTCTTTGCGCCATTGTCTGAAGCAGAAAAACAAATTACCATTAACTGTTTATATAAAATGGCATCTTCTGTAACAGGCGAAAGTTCTGTTTTTGCTCCTGAAAACAAAGGGCAAAGATATATTTACTAAGTTTTTCCAATCCTTTATAATTAACTATTAACTTCTATTTCTTTAGAAGTTCAAATTATGAGGAGGTTCTTTATGAATCGTTACGATGTAGTTATTATAGGTGGTGGGCCTGCTGGTATGACAGCGGCAATTTATGCAGTACGTGCAAACATGAAAACCATTATACTCGATAAATTAGCACCTGGTGGACAAATCATTAATACTAATGAAATTGAAAACTATGCTGGAGTTGGTTCGATTAACGGCGCAGAACTTGCTATAAAAATGTTTGAACATACACAAGAATTAGGCGCAGAATTTGATTATAAAACTGTGCTTGAAATAGAAGACAAGGGCGATGTTAAATTAGTAAAGTGCGAAGAAGACAATACTGTCTACGAAGCAACTGCTGTTATCATTGCTACTGGCACACGTCCTCGTCGTCTAAATGTCCCTGGCGAAGATAATTTTGCTGGTGCTGGCCTTAGCTGGTGCGCTATTTGTGATGGCGCTCAATACAAGGGCAAAGATGTTGTTGTTATTGGCGGCGGTAATTCTGCTGTTGAAGAATCTATTTATCTTGCTGGAATTGTTAACAAACTCACAGTAATAACTATGTTCGACCTCACAGCCGATCCTAAAGCTTGCGAGAAATTGCGCTCTATGGAAAATGTTACCGTATATCCATATCAAGACGTACTTGAATTTTTAGGCACTGATAAATTAGAAGGAATACGTTTCAAATCAACACAAGAAGATGCAACTGAACGCACTGTAACTTGTGATGGCATTTTTGAATATATTGGTCTTGAACCAACAGCTCAATTCTGCGAACCTCTTGGAATATTAAATAAATTGGGCTTTATTGAACAAAATG
>CAYJDN010000367.1:1295-1949 GCA_964368925.1 uncultured Desulfovibrionaceae bacterium
GCAAGCATGGAAACAGCTGTAAAAGGCATTTATGCTGCTGGCGACATAACAAGCAAATTATTAAGACAAGTTGTAACAGCATGTTCTGATGGCGCAATTGCCGCAAATGCTGCTTCAAAATACGTAGAAAGCTTGAAAGCTTAAATTATACAAAGAAGGAAAAGAAAATGATTAAAGAAATTACAACAGCAGAATACGATGCAATGGACAAAAACGGTCCAGCTTTAATAGAATTTTATTCTAAAACCTGTGGACCATGTAAAATGCTTAGCTTCGTGCTCAAAGACATTGACAAAAATGACCCTGATTTCCCAATCTATACTGTAGACTTCAACGAAAATGAAGACCTCAAAGATAGATGCGCAGTTAAAGGCTTCCCTACTATGCTCTTTATGAAAGATGGAAACGAAGTTTCACGTCTTGAAGGCTTGAAGCAAAAACCTGCTATTATTGCGGAAATTGAAAAAATAAAATAAGTGCATACACACAAGCCCTAAAATGTTTTTCTAGGGTGCGTATCTAAATTAATTCTTTTGTTTTTTGATGATATAGCAAAAATTTCTTCTACAAGCTAAAATTTGCTGTCTTACTAAGAACTATTTTTGCCGACATTAGGCTTCGTCAAAAGTTTTTTCTTTCGGTCATTTATGTTTG
>CAYJDN010000368.1:0-1918 GCA_964368925.1 uncultured Desulfovibrionaceae bacterium
GTATCAGCGTCCTTTATAGTTGCAATTCTTTGTCCTACAATAATTTTTGTTTTATCTTGATATGAATCACGAAGAGCATGACGTAAATTTTTATCCGTTTTATAGTCAAGGGCGCTAAATGAATCATCAAAAATAAGAATTTGAGCATCTTTGTATATCGCCCTAGCGATAGATAAGCGCTGTTTTTGGCCACCAGAAAGGTTTTTACCGCCTTGTGCTATAGTTTCATTGTATGTATTTTCAAAAGCATTAACAAAATCAGTAGCTTGTGCAATTTCGATAGCTGAAATTAATTGAGTATCATTTGGTCTTGCCTCACTATTCTTGCCTAATGTCACATTAGATTGAACAGTACCAGAAAAGAGAATTGGCTTTTGCGAAATATAAGCAATAAAAGAATTGAGCGCATTTTTTGTATATTCCTTCACATTTCTGCCATGAACTAAAACTTCGCCCTCGCTCACATCGTAAAAACGTGGAATTAAATGTACTGCCGTGCTTTTACCGCAACCAGTTGCTCCAATAATAGCTAAGGTTTCATTCATTTTTATTGTGAAATTCAAGTCTTTTAGAATATAATCTTCATTATCAGGATATTTAAAATAAACATTCCTAAATTCAATTTCACCAAATTTTTCGTCTAAAGCTTGAGAGTGTGCGCCCTCAGTAATACTTATTTCTTTATCTAAAATTTCATTGATACGCTTTGCTGAAACACTGGCTCTAGGTAATTGCATAAGTACTCTAATTAAAAGCATAAATGACATAATCACATAGATAGCATAAGAAAAGAAAACCACCATATCAGAAAAGAGAATAAGTTTCGCTTCACCACTTGCATTATTAATAATGATAGCGCCAATAATATATACAGCAAGTATAAGGCCATTATTTATCATTTGTATGCTTGGCCCCATGAAACTCATTACTTTTGCAGTATAAATATGCGTATTCGTTAGCTCAGTATTTGTTTTTTCAAATTTATGCGATTGATATTCTTGAGCATTATAGGCACGTACAACGCTAATGCCGTCTAAATTTTCTCTTGCAATTCGATTTGTGTCATCTGTAAGCTTTTGTAATTTCTTGAACTTTGGAACTACAAGCACTAAGCAAATGCTCACAATAGTGATAAGTAGCATGACTGCAAATGCTGTAGCTATTGTCCATGCGCTGTTTTTATCGGCAATCTTCATAATAGCCCAAGCAGCTATAATAGGGGCTTTAATGAGCATGCGCAAGCCAAAAATAATGATAAGCTGCACTTGAGTAATGTCGTTTGTTGTGCGTGTAATAAGACTTGCTGTTGAAAAAGATTGAACATCTTGCATAGAAAAAGACATAACTTTTTCAAATATTTTTGCACGTATACAAAAAGAAAAATTCGAGGCCACTTTTGAAGCAAGAATAGCAATGCTCATAAAAGTAAGTAAGGAAGCAAAAGCACAGGCTAGCATTTTATAGCCAGCATAATAAATCTGAGCCATTTCACTGCCTTCGCTTTTCACAAGCACTGTGATTTCAGCCATATAATCTGGTAGCTTGAGATCTAAATATGTTTGTAGAAAGGTAAGGCAAATAATAATGATTGAAAGAGCAATATCATTTTTATTTAGATTTTTTAATATTTTCAACATGATGATCTTCCCTTATGCCATTTGATTTTTATGTATTATTCAAAAATAGTCAAGGTAAAGCATCTGTGTGCGCAATGCTAATTTATGCGCAATACTAATTTATGTAAAATACTGATTTATGTAAAATATTATAAAATAAGAAATATTGTTGAAAATAAATTACTTAGTAATAGAGCAGGGGATGATTAAAAGAAAAAGGACTTAGTGATTTCTCTCTAAGTCCTTATATTTACTTGGTTGCGGAGACAGGATTTGAACCTATGACCTTCGGGTTATGAGCC
>CAYJDN010000369.1:0-1917 GCA_964368925.1 uncultured Desulfovibrionaceae bacterium
TTTCGGACGAAAACGCAGACTCGCTCTTATTCTTTTTGCTGTACACAGTACTAATCTCAGCCGCATTACCACCAAGTGTCGCCCCTATATTATCCATTATCCCATGTCCATTGTCTGTCGAGTAAGGTGTTTTATGGTTAAAATTATTTCTGTATATCAAAATTCGCCCGCCGACAAACACGGCATTAAGTCGGGCGAGATTTTACTTGCCGTGAACGGCGCTAAAATCCTTGATATGTTTGATTATAGTTATCACACCACAGGTCGAAACCTGGAAATCATACTTGATAATCGCACTGTCAAAATCAAAAAAAAGGAGTACGAGCCACTCGGTCTGATGTTTGAGGACGATATTTTTGATGAAAAACGCAGTTGCGACAACCACTGCATTTTTTGTTTTATAGACCAAATGCCATGTGGTATGAGAGATTCGCTCTACCTTAAAGATGACGACGAGCGACTGTCGTTTTTGTTCGGGAACTATATTACCTTGACTAACCTCACGGACGAGCTTCTCGCGCGTATCGAAAAAATGCGGTTTTCACCGCTCAATATCTCTGTGCACACGACTAACCCGAAACTTCGTGCGAAGATGATGGGGAACAGACGCGCCGCGGACATTAAAGAAAAACTAAAGCGCTTCGCAGAGCTTGGCATTACGATGAACTTACAGCTGGTGCTGTGTCCCGATTACAACGACAAAGACGAGCTCGAACGCTCGCTTTGTGATATATATGAGTTTATTCCGAGCGTACAGAGCGTCAGTGCAGTGCCTGTGGGACTTACGGCTCACCGCGAGGGACTCTCACATCTTAGCGCTTTTGATTGCAACGGTGCGCGCGACGTGCTCTCACGCATAAAAAAATTCGCGAAAATGAGCTACACGTCGTATGGTACACGCACTTTTTTTGCCGCAGACGAATTTTATTTGCTCGCAGGTGAGCGTGTGCCCTCGCGTGCACATTACGAAGAGCTTTACCAAATCGAGAACGGTGTCGGAATGTGGCGCGTGTTTTATGACAGGCACAGACGGCGCAAAGGCAAGATAAAAGGCGGCTACGATATCGCTGTTGGCACGCTCGCATACCCTCTTTTATGCGAAGTTGCAGAGCTCGCGAACGAGAAAATCCACGTTCACGAAATAAAAAACGATTTTTTCGGGCACAGTATAACTGTGTCGGGGCTCTTGACAGGGTGTGATATAATAAAATCGTTGAAAAATAATCTGCAAACAGGGCGGCTGTTGTTGCCTCGAGACATGTTCAGGGCAGACGGAGACATAACGCTCGACGACATGACGGCACAGGACATAGCACACGCGCTCGGGGTTGAGGTTTTGGTGACAGGGAAGCTTGGTTGAGCTAAAAGCCCATCGTTAAGGACTATTTCATGACTTTATTATGTATATAATCCGTAGGGGCGACCTGTGGTCGTCCGTGCACGGATAAAACCCACCTAAAATGAGCATTTGCCGAGGTGATTGATGGAATTTCCGAAACGAAAATCTATTCGATTAAAAAATTATAATTATTCGCAAAATGGTGCATATTTTGTGACGATATGTACGCAAAACAGGTCGGAAATATTATCGGATATCGTAGGGGACGATGCCTACATCGTCCCGAATACGATGTTATCCAAAATTGGTATGGTGGCACAAAAATATATCAATGGAATTGTTGGTATAGACAAATATGTGATAATGCCCAACCACATTCATATGATTATATTTATTTCCGGAAATGAGGACGGGACGATGTGGGCATCGTCCCCTACACCACCACCACAATCAATTTCACAATTAATTAAATCATTTAAAACATTGGTTACAAAACAAATCGGATATTCAATTTGGCAACGCTCATACCACGACCACATAATACGAAACGAACAAGAATACCAAAAAATATGGGAATA
>CAYJDN010000370.1:0-1916 GCA_964368925.1 uncultured Desulfovibrionaceae bacterium
TAATGATCATTGTAAGCAAAGGTATTCGAGTAATAAACACCATTGTCGATAAAACAACAAAATATGCCATATATGAAATAATTTCCCGGCGCCTATTATATATTTCCTCTCCTAATAATGTGCGAAATAGCTTATAAATAGCAATTATTAAAATAGGGTTGGTTGCTATATACATTATTTCATAGTCTAGCATCGCTTTTCTCCTTTTCGGTATTAATCAGTAAGTCACGAATATGCTTTAATTTTACTCTGCTTACAGGAAGCTTATCATTGTTGTTCATGACAAGTTCTTTATTAGATATTCTTTTTACATTATGTAAGTTGACAATAAAAGAAGCATGAATACGAACAAAGATTTCCGGCAAAACTTCAGAAATTCCATCAAGTGTTTCATAAAAATAGTCTTCCCCTTTTGTTACAACAATCTTAATACGTTTATTTCCGCTTTCAAAATAGAGAATATCCTGAAAATAAATTTTTCTTTTTTCATATTTAGATTGATATTCGAAAGTCTTTTTTTCTTTGGCCAATATTTTTAAAGCAAGCTCTACGCATTTTATTAATTTGTTTTTATCAAGTGGTTTTTTAAGAAAATTCAGAGGTTGAATATCAAATAACGCTGACTCATAACCGGTTTGTGAGGAAATGAAGACAATTTTACTAACATGATCATCAAAATCGTTTCTAATAGTTTGCCCTACTTCAACTCCACTAAAAGTAATAAGCTCAATATCCAGAAATATCAAGTCAAAAGATGCGCATGTTTGGATATGAGTCAGCAATTCTTGACCATCATTAAATATTTCAGCTTCAATGCCGATACAAGCCATTTTATCATACTCTTGCAAAATTGTTTCAATTTGTCCACATACAGGCATATCATCATCACAAATAGCAATTCGTAGCATTATAATCCCCTCCCCACAAATTATAGCAACTGAAAAGCCATATTATTTGTATTATAACATAAATTAAGCTATTAGGGGATTATTTTATTTGAATTTGTAATAAAAGATATAAAAAACGCACTATCCCTTAACTAACAATAAAACCATTCATATTATACCATAATAAAACATATCAAAGCAATACAATTCACTTTAAAAACTGGATAATTCCAATTGCTTATCTAGTATAATATGGGAAAAGGAGGTAATTGCTTGATGTATGAAGATTTTTTAAGAGAGCGACTGACACAACTGCGTCTAATCAAAGGTGTTTCCGAATATAAAATGAGCAAGGATTTAGGGCATAGCAAGAATTATATTCAAAATATCAGCTCCAAGCGAACATTGCCCTCTATAACCGAGTTTTTCTATATCTGTGATTATTTAGAAGTTAGCCCGCTTGGCTTTTTTAATGCAGAAATTGACAATCCGGCACTGGTAGAACAAGCAATTGCCGGTATGATTACTTTAAATGATGATGATTTGCAACATTTGATATACTTCATAAAAAGGCTAAATGAGAATAAATGAACAGGTTATACTGTACGAACAGTTGGCTTGTTCATTTGTTTTTAAATGCCGAAATAGTATCAAATATAGCGACCATGTCAGCTTCATCAAGGTCATTGAATTGCTGTTCGCTATTGTATGCAATGTTTTTTTGTTCCTCCTGCATTTTTGTAGCAGAAGGTTTTATGTTTCCTGTTTCTTCTATAACAATATTGTCATCCAACATCAGATGCCCAACCACACCCTTTGTCTGATCACAATGAAAGTAATGCCATACTGCTTCGGCAATAAATTTAGCCTTCGTTCGCCCCAGGCCTTCTAAAAAGTCTATGACCTGCCGCTGATTGGGCTGGGAAGTATCAAATTGTAGCGTAAATCGCCCGTATCTCTTTTTAGTAGTCATTTATTTCACCTGCTTTGCTTATAAGCATGGTATAGAATTTCATAACCTTGTGCATT
>CAYJDN010000371.1:0-1915 GCA_964368925.1 uncultured Desulfovibrionaceae bacterium
CGCTTTTCACGCAGTGAGGATTTTGCGTGCGAAGCATCCAAAATCTTTACTATTATATCAAGTGTGCGTTCAGCACAAAACTCTTTAGCGAACAAGCAAAAACGACGTTTTTTGCGCAGTGAGGATTTTGCGTGCGAATGCACCAAAATCTTTACTATTAAATCAAGCACAAAAGGCTTTAGCGAACAAGTGAAAACGACGCTTTTCACGCAGTGAGGATTTTGCGTGCGAAGCATCCAAAATCTTTACTATTAAATCATTGCGTGCGAATGCATCCAAAATCTTTACTATTAAGTACTGCATTGCCTGCATTAGTGGTGAATGCAGGCAATGCTAAACATAAGGCAAGAGGTTATGACAAACAACTATTTCACTTCAAGTAAGTTAGCAAGCGAATCATAAATTTCAGTATTATCGTAAAATCCATCAAACATTGTAGCGCCAACACCTTTAGCAAATGTGCCTACGCTTGTACCTGTGTGAGAGAATGAAGTAAAGTCTACACCTGATTTATTATTCAATACATGCAATACTGTTACTGCTAATGGCTCATATTCTCCATAAATAGTAGCATATTCATTTTCATCAATAGCTTTTTGGTTTATAGAAACTTCATAAGCTTGTTTGATTTTACCTAATTCATATTCTGTAAGTTGTAATTGCTTATTCTTCACATTTTTATCATTTGGCAATGAAAGACCAAAGAAATTACGTGCATCAGCCATTACTTTATTGAAAGAAGTCTTATTTGCAGCATATTCATGCACCATTTTCTCATAAATATCGTAAGAACCTTTTTGCCCTTCTAATTGAGCAAGAAAAGTATCGTATTCTGTGCCAGCATAGCCAATAGTTAAGCCGCCTGTTTCATGGTCACCAGTAACTACAATAAGAGTATCTTTGGGGTGTTTATTATAAAATTCAATAGCTTCTCTAATAGCATTATCAAAAGCAATTGTGTCATAAATTGAAGCATTTGCATCATTAGCATGACAAGCCCAGTCAATTTTACCAGCTTCAACCATCATGAAAAAGCCGTTTTTATTGTCTAAAACTTCAATTCCTTTTTCAACATAATCAGCTAAAGCCCACATGCCTTCTTCTCTGTCAGTTTCATAAGGCAATGCACCATCAGCATCTTCGCCGATAATGATAACTTTACCATCTTTAGCGCTTACTTTTTCAGCTGCATCTTGATCTTTTAATACAACTTTATAGCCATTTTCTCTTGCTACATCATAAACGCTTTTGCTCTTACCGCCATTATCATGCTTGTTGATTTCTCCACCAGCAAAATAATCAAAATTTGAATTTGCAAGCTCTAAACCAATTTCATAATAATTATTTCTTGATTTATTATGCGCATAATAAGCCGCAGGAGTTGCATGGTTTATTGTTACACTTGAAACAATACCTATTTTATAATCTTTTTGTTCTTTCAATTTTTCAGCTATTGTTTCATAAGCTATTGTATAGCTTTCGTCCATGCTGATTGTGCTTGAATGTGTTTTCTTACCAGTAGCTAGTGAAGTTGCTGTTGAGGCAGAATCTGGGTTAAAAGAAGTAGAATCATAAGTAGTTGTAATACCAACTGCTTCAAAATCCATATAAGATAAACGTGGTTGACTTTTGAGAATTGCTTTTTTATCTAAAGCAATATTTGTGTCTTGGTTAAGAGCGTCTAAATAATAGTTTGCAAGTTGAGTTTGCGTATGGCTTAAACCGTCACCAATAAACATAAAAACATATTTAGGTGCGTTAAAATCGCCTGCCTTACCATTAGCAAAAGCTGGCACACTTGAAAAAGCCATTGCGCAAATTAATGCTATACTTTTTACTACATTATTTCCCATAATTCCAATTCCTTACAATTAAGTTTATAAAGATGAATAATTTGTTTTCATCTTCTGAAAGG
>CAYJDN010000372.1:0-1904 GCA_964368925.1 uncultured Desulfovibrionaceae bacterium
CCATACCACGTTTCAGATAGCCTAAATCTTGATAGATTCTACCCATGTGCAAAGCACTTTCAAATTTTGGAGCAAAAGTTCCAGTATCTAACCATGCGGCAATTGGAATACCTGCTTCAATTAGATGCACTGCTAATGCCATAAGTAGTGGCCCATTTCCGCATAGTACAACAGGTTCATTATTTGGGCTTGGATTTCCTCCAGAGCGCATAAGAATTTCAGCTGCACCAGCAGTAATTACACCAGGTAAAGTCCAGCCTGTAAAAGGTACAGGGCGTTCCATACCACCTATGGCAAAAAGAATTTTAGAAGCTGAAATTTTATGTGCTTCATTTTTATATTGACAAGATATTTCGTCGTTAAATAATCCCCACGCAGTAGTTTGTGGGAAGAATTGCGCATTTGATTTTTCAAATTGCTCAATCAATTTTTCGCCAATGGCTTTATCGTGATTATCCAAAACATTTCTGCCATACACAGTATGTAAATTTCTAAATAATTGACCACCTACATGCGCTTGTTCATCAATTACAGCCACATCAAGTCCGCAAGAACGTGCTGCAACTGCCGCAGATAAACCAGCAGGGCCAGCGCCTACAACAAGTAAATCTAAATGATTAGTCATTTATAATCTCCCCATTGTTTGAAAATGTAACTAATTCATGTGCAAAATTTTCTCTAGTACTATGCTCAAATGCTTCAATATTTCTTTGTCTATTGACTATCATGCCTTCTTCAACTCCAACCAAACAAGACTGCACATTTTCAACGCCGTTTATTTCCAGCATACACTCAAAACATACGCCCATAAGGCAATATGGCGCACGAGCTGAACCGTCCATCGTATTATTATGAAAGCCTTCATGCTTATGAGAATGTCCTAAAACAGCGGCTGCAACGCTAATGCCTTGAGGCACTTGCATCTCAGTTCCATCAACAATTATTTTTACAGTATCAGACATCATTCCCCCTAGCACTCGAAACCAAAGCGTTTTAAAGTCATATCTTTTGCGACTGTTGGTAAGTCGCCACCCATAATAAAGTCAGGCAAATAGGTAGTATGCGCCGCACTCATTGTCACAGCACTATGCGTATTAATCACAATTGCATTTGGGTGATTAGGCAAACGTGAATAAATTGCCATATTGTCATCAGGCATAACACGTAGCCCTGGCCAAGAGCGCAAAATTCTTTTTTTAGCAAGTTCTGGCCACATACGTACAGCCCATGCACCTTCTTGAGATACGGCGCTTGGTACAACAGTCGCATCATGTCCACGTGTTTCGTGTTTGAAGCCAATAATCACAGTACCCCCAAAGGTTTGTGTAGCTCCAAGCACAGGAATTGGCATAACAAAGGGCATACGCTCAGTAAGAAGAACCTGCCCTTTGTCAGCGAAGATAGGAAGGGCTTTGGGAGAGGCCAAGCTATCTAAAGAGAAATGAACAAATCTTTTATTTGCAAGACCAGCGGCTAAAACTAGACGTTCAGCAGAAAAATCGCCTTGCGAAGTATGAACTATATATTCTGATTTGCTAAGTGACTTTGTATCGTATACAATAGTATCTTCAAAAATTTTCACACCTAATTTTGTGCAAGCTTTTTTATAGGCACGCATAAGTAAAAGAGGTTCTACTACACCATCTTCTTCACACCATGCTGCGCCACTTACTTCTTCGCCAAATTGAATCTTAGGGAGTTTTTGCTCCAATTCGCCACGACTAAGCATAGCTCCAGGATATCCGCCAAGTGCAATTTTTAAATCTTCGATGTATGCCCCGCGTTTATTGTATTCTTCCTCGCCAAGCACAGGTATGAGTCCACCTGTGAAGTTTACAGGAACGTCAACTCCTGAAATTTCACTCAAATCTTTAAGAACTTTTGGAAAGAGATTTGCTGAAATA
>CAYJDN010000373.1:0-1904 GCA_964368925.1 uncultured Desulfovibrionaceae bacterium
GCAAAGCGAGTGACGTGAGAATCCATGCCTTTTAAAAATTTCACACTCCCACAAAACTTGAAAGAGAAAAACAAGTGCGCTTACCTAGCCTAGTCCACATCAATCAAATCACCGTAAAGCGTGAACAGCAAGCAAAACATCGAAATTTCACACTCCTATAAAAATTGGCGAATTGGAAAATCTAGTGCTTGCACGTAGATTTTCCAATTCGCCAATTTTTCATATGGGTTTCCAAAGGGGTTGCAACTCCTTTGGCCGTCGGAGACAAAAAAAAATAAAAAAATCTATGAAAAAAAAGAACATTCACTGTCGAGAGCACCAAGCAAATTATATTTTGTATCACTTATTTTATATAGACAGAAATTAAATAGTAATATAGATATTATTACACAATTCAATTTTGGTGATTTATATGACACAAGATACTCAAAAGCTCTTCACAAAAAACTTTACACTTATTACAGCCTCTTCTTTCTTTGTAGCTTGGTCATTGTATATAGTACTGACGATATTTCCAATCTTTTTAATTGAAGAATTACAAGTAAGTGGAACAATTTCAGGAATAATTTTAGCACTTTTCCCCTTTGGCGCACTTCTATGCCGTCCACTTGCTGGCTGGGTATCAGATTCGTTTCCTAAAAAAAGAACTGCACTTATAGCCGTTTTTGCCTTCCTGCTTACTGGCTCAGGTTATTTTGTGCTCACAAGCCCTTTTGCACTTGCTATCTGTAGATTATTACAGGGCTTCACTTTTTCAGTGGCATCAACAACTTTAAGCACTATTGCCATTGAAATTATTCCAGAAAAAAAATTAGGCACGGGTGTTGGCATCTATAGTGCTAACTATTCGCTTGCAATGATTGTAGGCCCGATGGCTGGTTTTTTTGTTTTTTCTATGTTCGCCACTAGCAATACGGCAAATGCTTATCAATCCGTATTCTTACTTGCTGTATTTGCTTGCATAGTCTCGCTTCTTACACTAGCCATAATTCAAATAAAACCTAAAACAGCCATCAAGAAAGTGCCTTTTAGCAAGGATAATCTTATTCTAAAATCAGGTTTGTCGTCTACTTTTTGCTTGGCATGCACCGCTATTTTATACGGCATAATACTCAATTATGTCGCTTTATTTAGTAATTCTATAGGGCTTGGTCACTTGTCATCACGCTTCTTTATGTTTATGGGTATAGGACTTGTTATAAGCCGCCTTGTTTCTGGCTATCTTTACGATAGAGGTTATGTTTACCCTCTTGTCGTACTTTCTAATATAGCCGTTATTTGCTTCACAACTCTTCTTCTCAATACCAATTCAACTATTATGTTCTTTGTCATAGCATTTGGTTTGGGTTTTGGTTTTGGCGGCGTAATTCCCACTTTCCAAAGCCTTTTAGTGCAATTTGCAAAAGTGCATGAAAGAGGACTTGCAAGCTCAACCTACTTTATAGCTTTTGACACTGGCACAATGCTTGCTCTCTTCGCTGGTGGTATGATTATTGATTATTTTTCCATTAGCGCCGCTTTCTATACAGGCGTCATCATTCAATTTCTACTACTTTTTGTATTTATCTTCTTTGTTATGCCAGAATATAAACAAATGAAAATGAATGATAATAACAAAAGTGCAAGTAATGAAAATATGGAAAATGAATAATAAAAAATTATGAAAATCATAAAAAATAATATAAATAAATTATGAAATTATTAAATTATATAAATTTGTAAATATGTAGTTATTAGATTATTTACATAACGAAAACAAATCATTATACTAATACTATTGAACGAAATATGAAATGTTTAGCAGTAATTTTTATTGACAATCGCTCCATTTTATACTATCAATAATCTTCTTGGGGTTGTAGCTCACTTGGGAGAGCGCTTGAATGGCATTCAAGAGGTAGGCG
>CAYJDN010000374.1:0-1886 GCA_964368925.1 uncultured Desulfovibrionaceae bacterium
CCAAAATCTTTACCATAAAGTAAGGGGGGCATAAAGCCCCCCTTTTTAGTTAGAAATTAAGTCTAAAATTAGATAGTGATTTGACCACTGTTATTATCTAATTCATCTAATTGTTGTTGGATTTTCTTTACAGCGTCTTCGTCAAGTGTAAAGTCTTGTAAGACTATTTCTTGATGCATACTTGTATCAGTACTATCAGTGATAGTAAATACAGTGTCATTACCAGCTACTGAGATATTGAAATCGTAGCCAGAATTTTTGTATGCTGCAAGATCAAGCACATCTTTTCCACTTTCAAAGTCAACAATAGTATCTGATGCACCATCAGTGAAGTCGCTAGGATTGAATGAGAAGATATCATTTCCTAAACCACCTATGAGCATGTCAGAACCTTTACCGCCTAAGAGAGTGTCAGCTCCTGCGCCACCATAAAGCTCGTCATTGCCTGCACCACCTAACAATGTATTATCGCCAGAGTTGCCGTAAAGCACATCAGCACCGCTACCGCCACCAATGCCTTCAAAGCCAGTGATTGTAGCATTTGAGTCAACATGAACGCTTGTAATAACTACATCGCCGTCTTCTTCTAAAGTAATTCGGTTGCTACCAGTATTGTTTAGAATGAATACGTCGTGGTCAGAAACTGAGCTTCCATCGCCATCGCCATTGATAACAGCTTTTGAGCCTAATGTATGCGCAGTGATTGAATCGCTACCAGCACCACCAATGATTTCGCCACCGTAAACAATATGAACAGTGATTGAATCGTCGCCAGTACCACCGTCGACTGTATTGCTTGAGCCAGCGTTCGTGTCAATGTCGATTATGCCACCAAGTTGGATAATATCATCACCAGCTTCGGTTTTAATAACGTTTTGAGCTTTGTTATTTGTATTGGATTGAGCAGACATTGCAAAATCATTATCATTATCTTCAACAAAGATTTTTACAATATCATCGCCTTCGCCAGTCTTAATAACGTTTTTGCTGTTATAATCTTGTGTATTCAAGCCGTTTCTTGAGTTATCTGCATACATACCAAAGTTTCTATCACCGCCAGAAACATTAATGGTTACCAAGTCGTTGTCATTGCCTGTTGTAATGGTGTTTTTATTTGTGAATGTAGTAGAAGCTTGAGAGGCGTGCATTACATGAGCGTCGCCACCAGTAGTTTTATCTACAACAAGATTTACCCAATCATCACCTTTGCCTAAATTGTCGCTTGTTTTGCCAGTGTCGATAGTTTTTTCGTAGGTATGAATAACTTTAATGATTGGAGCGTCATTTGAATAGTATTCAATGGTATCGTTTTGATCTGTTCCATTAACTTTACCACTACCCAAGTCTTTATCCATTTTAAGTTTTTCTTCATGATCGTAAATCTTGCCATTATCAAGACTAAATTCAAATCTTGTCGATTCACCATCGTGGTCAAAGGCTTGAATTGAGATATCGCTATAGCTTCCTCTAACAAGATCAGTGATAATGTAAGAACCATCTGGATTCATTGTAAGTTCTGCACTTTTTCCAATAGCAACGGTTCCACCTGTTGAAGCGTCAAGACGAGTACCATTTACCACAAAGTGACTTAAGCCATCTACACCAAGTTGAAGATTTAGATTGCCTGAAAGTTCTTGATGTGAGCCATAAACGGTATCGAATTCATTATTGCCTGCTAAGTTGCCAGCATCAATTTGAGAATCTTCACTTATAATAGTGAAAGTATTTGTAATTGTAGGATCTGCATCAGCAATATTGAAGTTGAATTTGAACTCTTCGCTTGTTTGGCCATTGTTGTCAATAGCTGTGAAGCTTACAGGAATTTGTACGATATCGCTATCGCCGTGGTTTATGCCTTTGAGAAGTTCAGCATCATATTCTATTGT
>CAYJDN010000375.1:0-667 GCA_964368925.1 uncultured Desulfovibrionaceae bacterium
AAGTTATGAATTTATTCAAAAATGTTATACCAAATTTGAAGAATGTGTAAATTGTAAAATTTTTACAACTTATCACCCAAAAACAAAAGAACTAATTTAGCTTGTATTTCTAAATTAGTTCATTTAATTTTTAACTTCTACAATAGATTAGACTTTCTAAATTAAAGACTTTTGCTTTTTTGTAGGGAAGTTTTTTTGCATGAGGGAGTTTATTTAGAACAGTTTTCATACAGTTTAAAACTGCTCTAACCTTAATAGTATCCAAAAAACTCTCATTTAGAAATACAGATTAATAAACAAAACTAGACAAAAATTCCCTAGCACTCGCCCTATCCATCTCTACTTGCATGGCCAAAGACATAATAGCTATTGCATCTGCACCTTGCTCAAAAATAAGATGCGCCCTTTCTTGATTTATTCCACCAATAGCTATTGTTTTAAAATGCGCATTCTTTGTTTTTTCAATAATACTCGCTAAAAATTGCAAACCTCTTGCTTCTAAGCCTTGCTTGCAATCTGTTGTAAAAATATGCCCCGCAAGTATATGCGAAATATTCAAAACTTGACTCTGCTCCACTACATCTTCGGCTTCTTCCATAGTATGAAGCGAAACACCAAAAGGAATATGCTTTAACGCATTAATTTTATTAATATCTAACAATAAATC
>CAYJDN010000375.1:677-1881 GCA_964368925.1 uncultured Desulfovibrionaceae bacterium
TCCTTAAAGTTCAAGTAAGAAGTATGTATACCGCAATTATATTCTAAAGCTAAATCATAGCTAAATGCAATTTTGCCGTTTAAATACAAAGGCATAGTAAAAGAATGACACAAAGGGGCAAGCTCTTTTACTATGCTTTCAAATTCTTCTTTCTCACACTCTTTTTCTCTAAGAATAATACCAGATAAAGGAATAAGAGTATCTATATTCTCATGTTTTAATTCATTATTAGCTACAAGAAGAGCTTCAATATGCTTAATAAAGTCGCCCTGTAAACGCTTCTTTTGTGTGACTATATAAAGAGATTTAGACATCATAAAGATTTTTAGACATAGATATAATCGACTACAGCAGCCTGCAATCCTTGTTTTTCAATAGCTTGAATTACTTCTGCAACTGAGCGTTCATCAGAAATAACAAATTGCGCATCACCCTTTTCTTCTTCTTCATGCCCGCCAACACCTGTTTTTACACCAGCTGAAATTCGTGTTGCACAAATATTGATAATATTATCTCTAAATCTTTCATTTTCACGTGTAGAAATATTTATGCTCGCATAAGGCATAAACAAGCGATAAGCACACATAATTTGTACTAATTGTGGCTCATGCACATCTTTAGGATTGATAGTATCATCATTCACAATTGGGCGTAATCTTGGACAAGAAAAAGAAATTTCAGCATGCGGATATTTCTTTTGTATATAATATGCGTGTAATCCAGTAGCAAAGGCGTCTTTCCTAAAATCGTCTAAACCAAGCAAAGCGCCAAAACTTACTCCACGCATACCACCCATAATCGCTCTTTCTTGAGAATAAAATCTATATGGGAAAACTTTCTTAGGGCCACCTAAATGTTGCTCATCGTAAGTTATTGGATTATATGTTTCTTGATAAACAGATACAAAATCGACACCAACTTCATGCAATAAAGCATATTCATCACTATTCATAGGATAAACTTCAATGCCCACATTCGGGAAGTATTTTCTAGCAATTTTGCACGCTTCTGCTATATATTCAACATTCGACTCTATACGGCTTTCACCAGTCAAAATAAGAATATCTTTAAGACCAGTTGCTGCAATAGCTTTAAATTCTACTTCCATTTCTTCATATGTCAAAGAAGCGCGCACAATTTCATTCGTGATGTTAAATCCGCAATAAACACAAGCATTTTGACAATGGTTTGCTATATATAAAGG
>CAYJDN010000376.1:0-1878 GCA_964368925.1 uncultured Desulfovibrionaceae bacterium
AAGCTCTAAAATTAAAATTTATTCACTTTAGCTTATTCACATTAGGATATGTTTTTAAATTAAGAGATTTTGTGGAATTTTCAACGAAAAGAATTAATTTAGAAACATAGCTTTATTCACTTTAGTTTATTCACCTTGGTCCCAGCATAAGTAAAGCTATTTTTTATCATACTATAAAACGTATCTTTATCAATGCCTATCACCTTACCGCAAGTGCAGTAAATTTTTCCATCTTTTTCAAGCACATCATACCATTTGCTTATGCGCTCTTTATGACAGCGTACCACTTCTCCTTGTCCTAATTTATTATATTTCCATAATTTTTTACGACAAGCAGCGCATTTCACCGTAAGCATATATTAACACATTTTACCAGTTTGCGCCATAATTCTATCGTGAATATCGGCAGTTTTACCAATACAGAAGAGCGCATTTTTATTATCGTCAAATATAATACGATAATCTATTCTAAAAAAGCGTACATCACCATTAGGCAAGTTAAATTCAACTTCAATAGGATGATATCTTTCTTCTTCCATCGCTCGCACAAATTCCATAAATTCAGGAAGATAGGCTTCTGTAGCAATATTTCTTTCAATAATTTCACGAGGAAAATCCATCTTCGTTGATGGTAGATTAAGAATATCTCTACCTTTACCAAAGAATTGAATTTGTTTAGTTTTATTATTATAAGCCCAGAAAAATTCTGCCGCTATCTGTGAAACAACATTGAAGAGTGTTCTATTTGTAACTTCGTTGAAGAAATATTCATAACTATAGTTAGATTCATCATTATGAGCAAGTTGCGCACGTAGATCACGTGAATAACCAGCAACTAAGAAATCGCCATCTTCGCTCTTAACATTAAGTCTTACAAGCGTGATTTCACAAGGAATACTTTCTCCATCAACCTTGCAATGCATCCAATTAAAAACAACATAACCCGTATTTCTTGCCTCATTAATATAGGCTAAAGCCGCTTCACCTGAACTTCTACCATCTGGCTGTTTTTCTGGCGAAAGTTCAAAAAATCTGTCAAGATATTCATTTTTGTTTTTTAATCCAAACATCTTCACAGCCTGCTCATTACACATGACATTTTCTCTTTTATGATTCCATAAATTCATACACAATGGCATAGCGTCAAGCGCCGAATATAATTCATCATAATTAACATTAAAGTTTTGACGTGTTGAAGCACCAATAACCTTAACTCCTGTTTCAAAGTGAACTTCTTCTTTCTTGTATATTTTAAGAAAATCATCAACAGGCATTGGTTTGAAGAAATAATAGCCCTGACCATAAGTACAGCCTAAATCTTTCAATAAAGCCACTTGATCTTCACTTTCAATTCCCTCAGCAACGCAAGAAGACTTGTCTAATTCTTTCACCATCTTAATAACATTTCGTACTACAGTACGGTTTTCAGCAGAAGTTGTGATGTGATCAATAAGACCCTTATCAATCTTCACTTCTGAAAATTCAGCCATAGTAAGCATAAGTAAATTCGAATGTTTAGCACCAAAGTCATCAAGAGAAATATCAAAACCTAATTCATTAAGATGCGATATTTTTGCATGATAAAATTCAAAGTCCATCTTATCAATACTTTCAGTAAGTTCAATCTTTACAAGATGATGCGGCACTTTATATTTTGCGCACATTTTTACAACTTCATCTATAACATCATAAGATAAGCAAGTCACTCTTGAAAAATTTACAGCTATAGGCAATGCATTATTTTCAGCTATAAGCTTTTGTAATAATTGACACACTTCTTCAAGTACAAAGAAGTCCAAATGCCTTATCATATTTTCATTTTCATAAATCGGAATAAAACGATCTGGTGGAACCATTTTTCCATCAGTATTAAATTTG
>CAYJDN010000377.1:0-1867 GCA_964368925.1 uncultured Desulfovibrionaceae bacterium
AGGTTGGTTTAATACTATATTTGCTTTGGAATCCATAATAGTTTTATCTTTATTAATAAGCACAAGGCCATCTCCTCTGTAGGCGTCAACCATACCAGCAGCTGGATAAACTGTAAGTGAAGTGCCACCAATAATAAGCATATCCGCCTTAGCTATAGCTTCATGTGCCTTAGAAAAAATGCTATTGTCTAATCCTTCGCCGTAAAGAACAACATCGGGCTTGACTAGGCCATTGCACCTTTCACAATAGGGAATGGAGGTGCATTCTTTAATAAAATCAAGTGGATAAAAATTATTGCATTCCATACAATAATTTCTATGCACAGAACCATGTAATTCATATACGATTGCACTACCAGCCAATTGATGCAAGCCATCAATATTTTGAGTAATAACGGCTTTAAGCTTGTCTAATTCCTCAAGTTTTGCTAATGCCAGATGCGTATTATTTGGCTTCGCATCGACAATCATTTTATCTTTATAAAAACGATAAAATTCTTCAGTATTAGAGTGAAAGAAATCAGCTGAGAGCATCATTTCGGGTGGATAATCATATTTTTGATTATAGAGGCCATCAACACTACGAAAATCAGGAATACCGCTTTCAGTCGACACTCCAGCGCCGCCAAAGAAAACAATATTTGATGATTTTTCAACTAAGGCATGAAATTGAGCTAATGCGTCTTCGGTTATACTCATAAAATCCTCCTTGTGTGTTAGAATATTTCAAATTTCACTTTACTTTTATATTAAAAAGATTTTGAAATGAGAAACACGCTTTTCTTTAATCAACTATTTTTTTAAAGCATTTCTTATTCTATGTCGCATGGTAAGCCTTTCAAGATATTGAGAAATTTCAGTAGCGACTAAATTACTAAACATTCGCATTTCTTGATTTATTGGCTTTGCTTTTTGTGAAGCAAGGCAAAGGGCAGCGCATACGGCATTTTCGACTTTAATTGTTAATGACAAAGTCATGGGAAACTTTGGTAAATCTTTTATATTAGAGAATAAATGTGTTGAAGCTTGTGACAGACCGTCATTAAAAATACTTTCTTCATTTTTCAAAACCCAAGCAATCAAACCAGCATGGCTTTGCTGTGTGAGCGTATTATCAATTTCTAGTGCTTTTTCTTCGGTTAACAAAAGCGGTACATTTTCCGCTTCAATAATATGCTTTGTATTGTCTTCATTTTTAGAAACAAATACAGCATATTCCAAACCTGTCGCTTCTGATGAAATTTTCAAAATTGCCTTTAAAAATTCATTCCAAGGCACATTTCTTTCTTTTAGAGTTCTAATGGCTTCTAAAGCATAAAAATAGGTAGAAATTTGTAAGGAATAAGAAGAAGTTGCAGTCATAGTTTGAATTTGAGGAATAAGCTTTGCAAATAAGGCAAAGATTTTTTGTATATCTTCATTAAAGGCCTCTTTTTCAATTGAATCAATGACTAATACACCACCGCCAAGCACTGGGCAAGCAAGAAATGTTTGAATTTCTGGCATTCTACTATCGTCATAATAAGGGAAATTTGTAGAAATAATGTCATTATGATCCACTAAAAAAATTGACTCAGAAAAGTCACGCATAACAAGGCCTATATAGCTTTTGCCCGATTCAATAATTGTGTCTTCTACGAGCATTTGAGTAGGACACCAAGAAGAAACAAGGCTCAATTTTTCTTTATTTTCTGCCATTGGCAAGAAAAGCATTGCGGCATGCGCATCAAAAGTATTGCCTATAATTGCCAAAATAGTTTGATATGGATGTGCGTTCATCACTAATCCTTTTTGTAGAATAGAATATCTAGTCTATGTTTCTAAATTAATTCTTTTGCTTTTTGGTTATATAGCAAGATTTCTTGAA
>CAYJDN010000378.1:0-1859 GCA_964368925.1 uncultured Desulfovibrionaceae bacterium
CAAACAAATATCAATATTCGTGCTTTGTCTTTAGCGGATACTTCTGACTTTGGTATTCTTAGACTTATCGTCGATGATACTAAAAAAGCAAGCGATATCCTTAAAGAAAATGGCATTACAGTGAGAATTTCTCAAGTTCTTAGTGTTTCTGTTAAAGATAGCCCTGGCGGTTTACACGAAACCTTAGTGCATCTTTCAACTCATGGTATCAATATTGAATATATGTACGCATTTGTTGAACAATCTTCTGATACTGCTACCTTGGTTTTCCGCACAAATGATTTAGAAAAAGCAGCTGCTTGCCTCTAAAATAAAAAAATGAATAAATAAAAAGTCCTTAAAGAAATTTAAGGACTTTTTTTTGTTGTGTAATTTGTTATAAGTATAATCTTAGGCTTCCTGAACTCATTACTATATTTCAATTAAATCATATTCACGAGAGCCAATGCCCAATTTTTCGGCATGTTCAAGGCAAGAATTCCAATTTGTGTCAGGGTGAACAAGAGTAAAAATATCCGCTTGCGCTAAATGTGGCTCATGGCCATGATTACATTTGCCCTCATCAAGCATAGAACCTGGAATTATCGGCATTTTCTCGCATTTGTCTGCGGCGGCTTGATCTATAGCAACAGGGTCAAAAGAAGCAAAAATGCCCACATTTGGAATAATAGCTAAATCATTTCCAGAATGACAATCGCACTTTGGAGAAATATCCATTGCTAGAGAAATGTGAAAATGCGGCCTATCGTTGATTACAGCTTTAGTATATTCAGCCATCTTCCTATTCAAAATTGGTATGGCTTCATTAAAATGAGCCGAAACAGCGTCAGTAGGACACACGCCTAAACATCTGCCACAGCCAGTACAAATTTCTTGATCCATACTTGCTTTTTTATTGACTATTGTTATTGCATTATGGGCGCAATTTTGCTTGCATTTCCCACAGCCAATACAATTTTCATCAAGAATAAATGGTTTGCTAGAAGAGTGCATTTCCATTTTGCCAGCACGAGAACCACAGCCCATACCAAGATTCTTCATAGCACCACCAAAACCAGCCTTTTGATGTCCTTTAAAATGACTCAAAGAAATAATAATGTCAGCGTCCATAATGGCTTGTCCAATTTTCGCTTCTTTTACATAAGTGCCGCCCTCAACAGGAACACATACTTCATTCGTCCCTTTTAAACCATCGCCAATAATTACATGGCAACCTGTTTGGAGTGGACTAAATCCATGCTCATAAGCCACTTCCATATGCTCTAAAGCATGCTTTCTTTTGCCTACATATAAAGTATTACAATCAGTCAAAAATGGCTTTCCACCAAGAGATTTTACTTTATCAACAACAACTTTTGCAAAATTTGAACGTAAATAAGCTAAATTTCCAGCTTCACCAAAATGTATTTTAATAGCAACGAATTTTCCATTAAAATCAATGTCTTCAATCTTCGCTTGATCAATGACTTTATCAAGTTTCGTAAGCAAACTTTCATTAATCTTACAGCGCATATTTGTGAAATAAACTTTGGATTTCATAATCACACTCCCGAATTGTAAAGGCTTTTTGAAAATGCTCATAAAAAGAAAGGGAAGAGTTTTATTGTGACTCTTCCCCTCAAAAGACTATCTTATAATTCAATAAGTTCGTGTTCTCTTGTGCCAAGTCCTAGCTTTTGTGCATGATCTAAGCAAGATTCCCATTCCGTGATAGGGTGCACATGCTTAAACAAGTCGCCATCAAGGGGAGTAGGTTCAGTATATTGCTTCAATTTGCTCTCAGCAAGCATAGACCCAGGAATAATTGGCATTTGCTTACATTTATCAGCCGCAGCTTGATCAATAGCAACATGATCAAA
>CAYJDN010000379.1:0-1856 GCA_964368925.1 uncultured Desulfovibrionaceae bacterium
CGCAAGAACAGAGGAAATATCAATAATTTCTTCTTTTGGAATTTCAATATCTTCATTTTTCACAGAAGTATTGCACAAGCCAAGCATGAATTTATTTGATCCAAAATAACATGTGTTTTGCGCTAGATTAGACTGAATAAGCGCATTTGTTAGAGCAAAATTTGTGTCTAAACAATGGTATATTTTTTCAGGCGCAATTTTGAGAATTGTACTCAGCAAATCTGTGAGGCAATCGGCACTATTTCTTTCTTGGAAAATACAAGATATAGTCGGCTGTTCTTTCAAAAATTTTTGCACGCTAGCATTGTGAGCAAGCTCAATATCTTCAAAAAGTAGATGAATTTCTTTGCTTTTATATTTTTCTAAAAGTGGTACTATTTTAGTGTAAATAGAGGGAGTGAAATTTGCTAAAATAAGAAGAATTGTGTCTTTTTTCCCCTGCATTTTTGAAGAAAGTGAAATCTTATTCCTTACTAATTCGCTATAACCAATGCTTTCATAAAAGGAATCAATAAGATGCGCAGAAGTGAAGCTAGAATCCGCCTGCAAGATTAATTGTGTATATCTCGTGCTAAGGCTTTGAAAAATATTGATAAAATGCGCACGATTCGTAAATGAAAAAGCACTCATTTCTTTTGCTTTTAATAAATCGCTAATAACAGGTTTCATGCAAGCTCTCTCTTCTTCATTTTCTAAAGTTTGAAAGAGAGCTGCCATAGTTTTAGAGGCTCTTTTCTTTTGATCTTCTGCACTAAGAGCAGAGAAAATTCCATTGGAATTATAAGCATATACAGAACCAATAAAGTCAAGCACTTTCACTTTGCCCTTTGTTTCTTTTAGATGAAAGAAAGTTCTAGGCATATCGCCCCTGAATTTATCTTCTTTGAAATACAAAGGCACTCTATCCTTAAATATATTTCGATAAATATAAGTGCTGGTGTGGTAATAAAATGAATTTGCTAGAAAATCATAATAGCTATGTTCGCTTACTTTTGACAAAAGCATAGAGTTTTGCAAATCGTAATCTTCATTTTGCCAAAGAAATTTGTGCGCGATAGCTGTATATTCTTCCTTTATATCAGCATTTAAAAAATCTACTTGTAATTGTAATTTATTCTTTACTGTATAATAATCATCACCATCTAATACTGCGAAATATTTACCTTTTGCATGAGTCAAACCAGTATAAAATGCCATTGCATTTTTCAGATTTTCTTCATGCTTCACTACAATAATTTGTGAATATTGTTTTGCATACTCGTCTAATATATTTAGAGTATTATCCTTAGAATTATCATCGACAGCAATTATTTCATAAATAAAATCAACCTCTTGCATGAGGATAGAATCAAGAGCTTGGCGTATTGTTTCCTCAACATTATAGAGGGGCATGATAATAGATAAAGTGACTGTACTCATAGGATAATAGTATGGAATAGAACGATTATTGTCAAGTTTATATGCATGAATAATATATTGATAATTATTTGAATTGTTTTAGTTTTTGTGGGAGAGAAAACCAAAACTTTTTAGTTTTGTTTGACTTGTGGGAGAGAAAACCAAAACTTTTGAAAAAGTTTATGTTTTCCCTCCCCCAAACCCCCTCCCTTTCCTTACAAAACTTTTAATGTCGCTAGGTAAGGCAAGAACTAAATGTAATCCTATGCTCGAGAAAGTTTTATATTTTAAGCAATATACTATAAATGTGCGTTCAGCACAAAAGGCTTTAGCGAACAAGTGAAAACGACGCTTTTCACGCAGTGAGGATTTTGCGTGCGAAGCATCCAAAATCTTTACTATTAAAGACTTTAGCGAACAAGTGAAAACGACGCTTTTCACGCAGTGAGGATTTTGCG